>CAYNQA010000216.1:0-5815 GCA_964399225.1 uncultured Anaerolineaceae bacterium | reverse complement strand
CCATGCGTTTGCCGGGAGGTGCGGTCTGACCCGCAATAAAGGCCACCATTGGCTTCGTCATTTTCTTGGCGGCAAATTCCGCGGCTTTCTCTTCGTCGGTGCCGCCGATCTCGCCGATCAAAACAACCTTCTCCGTCTGCGGATCGTGTTCGAACATGTCGAGCACGTCGATGAAGTTGGTGCCATTGACCGGGTCGCCGCCGATACCTACACAGGTTGAGGCGCCGATACCGAGATTCATCATGGCATACAGCACTTCATAGGTGAGGGTGCCGGAGCGCGAAACCACGCCCACGTTACCAGGGATGGCAATGTTGCCGGGGATGATACCTACCTTTGATTGTCCGGGGGTAAGCATGCCAGGGCAGTTGGGGCCGACGAGGCGGACCTTTTTCTGGTCGAGATAGTTGCGGACCCGCATCATATCCTGGACGGCAACGCCTTCAGTGATGCAGACGATGAGCGGGATGCCTGCATCGGCGGCTTCAAACATTGCGTCGGCTGCAAAGCGCGCCGGGACAAAGATCACTGAACAATTTGCGCCGGTCGCATCCACAGCCATTTTGACCGAGTCGAAGACGGGTACTTTTCCATCCAGCACCCATTCTCCGCCTTTGCCGGGCGTCACCCCGCCGACGACATTTGTGCCGTAGGAGAACATCTGGGTGGTGTGGAAGAGTCCTTCGTTGCCGGTAATACCTTGTACGATCAGTTTCGTGTTTTTATCGATGAGAATGCTCATATTGAGTTCCTGTGAAATTTCACCACGGAGGGCAGAGATCGCAGAACGTTTTTTTGACAGTCCTGTATCTCTGTCTGCTCTTTGGCGATTATTTCTTTGCGCCTGCAGCCTTTACTGCTTTTTGTGCGGCGTCCACGAGTGTTTCGGCGGTGATCATTTTCGCGTCAGCCAGCAATCGGCGCCCTTCCTCGGCGTTTGTGCCTACCAGGCGGACCACCATCGGCACATTGGGCTTAACCTCGTCCATGGCTGTGAGGATGCCGCGCGCCACTTCATCACAACGTGTGATGCCGCCGAAGATGTTGAACAGCACGGCCTTCACGTTTTTGTCAGTCAGGATGATCTTCATCGCGGCCGCCACTTTTTGAGCGCCCGCGCCGCCGCCCACATCCAGGAAGTTGGCGGGTTCACCGCCGAACAGCTTTACGATGTCCATGGTGGTCATAGCCAGGCCTGCGCCATTAACCATACAGCCGATAGTGCCATCCAGCTTGATGTAGGAGAGGCCGTATTTACGGGCCTCGGTCTCAGCAGGTGCCTCTTCGTCAATATCGCGCATCTCGGCCAGATTGGCATGGCGGAAGAGGGCGTTATCATCGATGAGCATCTTGCCATCGAGGGCGACCAGTTTGCCGTCACCATTGATGATGAGCGGATTGATCTCGGCCAGTGTCGCGTCATTCTCAGAATACGCACGCCACAGTGCAGAGGCGATCACATTAAACTCTCGCCAGAGCTCGCGCGGCAGGTCTATCCCCGCAGCAATATCACGGGCTTGATAGTCGCGCAAACCAAGGAGAGGGTCAATGTGGATCTTGATGATCTTCTCGGGAGTGGTCGCAGCCACCTCTTCGATGTCCACACCGCCGGCAGCCGAAGCCATCATTACCGGTTTGCGAGCAGCGCGATCATTCGTGATGCCAAGGTAGATCTCTGTCTTGATGTTGGCGGCTTCGTCCACCAGCACCTTGCGGACCGGGAGTCCCTTGATCTCCATGCGCAGAATCTGATCAGCGAACTGTTCCGCTTCCGATGGATCCTTGGCGACCTTAATGCCGCCTGCCTTGCCGCGTCCTCCAACGAGGACCTGCGACTTAATTACAACGCGGCCACCGAGTTCGCGAGCGATGGTCTTCGCCTCTTCTGCGGTTGCCGCAACCTTTCCCTTGGGGATCGGGATTCCGTACGATGCAAAAATTTGTTTGGACTGATATTCGTGGAGTTTCATGAAGTCTCCGAAGGGATATGATTCGTATCGAGCGGGTGCATTATACCACCCGAAGAAAAACCAGGTTTCTCGAAGAAACCTGGTTTTTTGATGTTACGGTAGGGTGTACCTCAAGATGCGGTTGTTCGCCGCATCTGTGACCCAGACATGACCATCTGCATCCACAGCGGCTGCGGCGGCGAGACCGATCTCGGTCAGGCCGATGCCGTAATCGCCCCACGTGCGGATGAATACGCCCTGACTGTCGAATTCGATCACCCGGTACCCCTCAGGGTCGGTGATGAATACGTGACCGTTCGGGGCGACGGTGATGAAAGGCTTATTGTCCAGGGATTGACCAGACCAGCCGGTTACATCCCATTGCAGGTAGGGCAGCCATGTGGATCCATCCACCGAAGATGTAAATGCCTGTACGCGCTGGTTCCATGTATCGGTGACGTATACCACGCCGCTCGGCCCAACCGCAACGCCAACGGGTTCATCGAATTGGCCGGCATCGAGCCCGGCTGATCCAAATTGGTTGAGGAAATTCCCGTTCGCGTCGAAGATGACGATCCGCTTGTTTCCGGTATCTGCCACATAAACGCGTCCCTGCCCATCCACAGCGATCCCGCGAGGCCCCCAGAATGCTTCCGGTGCTTCGCCCTGGCCATAGTAGCCCCACGTCTTAACCGGTTTGCCGTCGGCAGTAAACTTTTGTACCCGGTGATTCCATGTGTCGGTGATGTAGACCGAGCCATCCGGCCCGACTGCCACACCCCACGGTTCATTGAAGGTACCGATCGGGTTATCGACACCCACTCCATCACCGAAGGTGCCCCAGGAACCGAGCAGGCTTCCATCTGTTGCGATGTGTAGAATGCGATGATTGCGCGAATCCGCCACATACAGTGTGCCATTCGGGGCTATGGCAACACCGCGCGGCGCGCTTAAAGGAGTTGTATTAAGCGTGGATGCATCGACAACTTGATCGGCCGGCAAAACGATCGTATTTGATTCGTAAGGATCAATTTGAGCTGATGTTTCGCTCGGCCCCACACCAAAATTCCAGATCTGCGAAGCGACATCCTTGCGGATGTAGAGCCGCATTTGATCGGCGGGTTGCCAGGTGGCAAGCGTCAGGTTCGAGTTGTTGGTGGCGGCGGCGTAACGAGTGTAATCGCGGTTCCACCAAATATCCCAAATACCCGCGCGGATGTTTGGATCGAGCACAGCATTGCACACACGCGAAAAATCGGTGTTGCGGAAAGCTTTGAAGAAACTCAGCGCACCGCGGCAGGAATACTCATCTGAAAAAGGTTGATTCGCATCGCGCGTGTAGGTCAGTCCGAAGTAATCCTGGTTGGGCCACCACATGCGGATGTAGTCGAAGCGGTAATAGCCCGGACCCAGCGCGGCTTCGATTTTGTCGAAGTTCTTCTGGTCCACGATCACCACCACGGAGTCGCGTAATGAGCGAGTTGGCACATCGAACGAACGCTGGTTGGTGAAATCGCGCAAGTACCAAACGAATGGCCAAGACACGCCAGTATCAGGCGCAGAGGCATCGTATGCCAGCGCAACGCCCATCCCGCCCGTGGTCCGCTCGGAGATCTCGGCGGCCTGATGGATCACATCTTTCACGCCGGTTGCCGCATGCGCGTACACAAGATATTCCGTGGCGTCATCATAATTCACGTACGAAGCGCGGAACGAAGCGCGGGCAGTGATCACAGCCAATAGCGCAAAGAAGGTCAACGTAAGCGTGCGCAAGAATTGCCGTGCCGACCAGGTGTTTAGCAGGGCAAACAACCCCGCGCCGGATACGATGGAAGCGATCGCGGGCAGCAGGAAGTCACTGGTGGCCTGCAGTTGATTTAAGTCCTTTCCGCTGAACGGCGGATTCGGCCCGAACAGGGCGCCCAGACTCGCGGTCAGGCTTGTGACGAATACGAACAACAGGATCAGCACCAGCCAGGGGTTCCGCCCGCGAAGTTCATCCCATTCCAACGTCTTGGTCAGGTGCCCAAGTACCCAGCCTGTGATCAGGATCATCGGCAGGGTAATGTGATATGTAAGCCACGGCATTTTCTCGCCTGCATAACTAAAGGCGATGATCGATGAAATGCTCCACCAAACGAGCAAGCTGAACGTGTTATTGAAGTTGAACTCGCGCAGTGCGGACTCGGTCATGCCGAGATTTTCATCATATTCCACCGCCGCTTCCTCTCCGACGGGTTGGGCGGATTCACCTTGCAGGGCGTTAGCCTCGGCCTCGGCGTATACCTCTCTACGCAGTTGACCTCGGTAACGCATGCCCACAATCAAGGCAAGGATCAGTCCCAGCGCCGGCAGGAATTCGTACATTGGAATCTGCACGAGGATGTAGAAATACCACGGTTGACTGCCGCGTTCCACGCCCTGCTGCACCAACCAGTACCCGAGCGAGCCGATCAAGCCGGTGAAGAACCCTGCACTGTTGTTGAAAATGGTTGTATAAAAAACCGTGAATGCGCTCCAGAAAATGGCGGCTGCTTTCCACCAAACATCTCGATTCCAGAACAGGCCGATGGCGATGGAGATGCCGAATACGATGATGGTCACTAGGCCGATGATCAATATGTCTTTATCAGTAAGCGCCTGCACGGAAGACACGTCGGTGGGTACGATCACCTTGAGAGACGACTTTTCAAGCGCCTTGAGTGCAAAAGCCACCAACAGAGGCAGAATCAACGTGCCGGTTACGATCAACAGATCAAACGAGCGCTCTTTGCGGATGCGTTCCCATGTATAGCCGGTGATCAAAAAGTAACCCGCTGCCCCAAAAGCTAACACGGCTGCCGCGATCAGGACGAGTTCCAGCGGGGGCAGCCCGGTTGAGCTGTTGAATGGTGAAGTGCCTCCGGACGGGTCCGCAGGGACGGCTGTTTCAGCGGCAGAGATGGTTTCCCCGTCTTTGCTGGTCAATGCCATGCCCAACACGCCGCCGACGAGCAGGATGCCGGCCGCGAGCGCAATCACGAATCCACGATACGCCTTCTCCTGGTTTACCCAGGGTTCGCGTGTGACGCGTGCAATGAAATAGAAAGCGAAGTAGAGTAGAGCCTGCGCTGTGTAGATATAGGATGTCTCTTTTACGAGGAAGTGCAGAACCAATGACGCTGAAAGCAGGTAAAGATACTTGTGCGCGCCAGTCTCGAGGTAGCGCAGAATAACGTAGAGAAGTACGATCCCGGAGAGCCCGACAAAGGCTTCATTACGCACGTATCTACCATAGAAGAGCATGTAAGGAGAGATGACCAGCAGAACGCCCGCGATCAATGCGCCAGTTCGTCCCAGGTATTTGCGCCAGTACCAGACCATGTAGATGGTGGCGATGCTGAAGAGCACGGCGGGTATGCGGGAGGTAAAGTCGCTGACGCCGAAGATGTAGTAGACCAGCGCAAGCATGTGGAACTGCAACGGACCATGCATCATCGGGGAGTGTTGATATCCCGATCCTTTATACAACAGCCATGAGAAATATGTATGCAGACTCTCATCGTGACTCATCACGCGTGTTTCGAGGTTGAAGAAACGGGTCGCGATGGCGGCGATCAGGATGAGGATGAAGACCACCACTTCGTACGTAAATGCAGGCAAAGACGGGTGGATGGGGCGATCCAGAAGGCGGGGTTTATTTTCCGTATGTTCCATAGGGTTCCGATTATAACGGCGGATTGAATCGTTCTTTCTTTCGCTTCACTTTGATTTAATTTTGCGACTGGGCTGTTCCTGCCAGTTGCCCGCACCCGGCGGCGATGTCTATGCCGCGCCTCATGCGGATGGTGCAGGGGATGCCTGCCTGCTCGAGCGTCTGCTTGAAG
>CAYNQA010000215.1:0-5833 GCA_964399225.1 uncultured Anaerolineaceae bacterium | reverse complement strand
ATGAAAAAACTCATCCTCCGCCTGTTCTGGATTCTCCTCCTCGCCGCCCTGCTCTACTTCGCACTGCGCGAAGCACCGCTGGATGAGATCTGGGCATCCATCCAAAAACTACAGTTTTGGCAGGTTGGGCTGATCCTCAGCATCAACACGATCTTCTACATGCTCGCCACCGCGCGCTGGTGGATCATCGTGGAGGCGGAGAACAAGCACGTGGCCTACTGGCCGCTGCTGGCAATCCGCGTGGCGGTGTTCGGGGTCAGCTACTTCACGCTCGGCCCGCAGGTGGGAGGCGAGGCCTTGCAGATCCTCGTCCTGCGCCAGCGCTATCACCTCTCATACACACATGCCACGGCCGCCGTGCTCATGGATAAACTGCTCGAATTCATGGTGGCCTTCTTCCTGATCGCGATTGGCCTGACCGCCATGCTCAAATCCGGCGTCTTGATCGAGAACGGCGCCGAATTCGCTGGAAGCCTCGTCCTGCTTTTTATCCTGATCGCCTGGCCGCCCATTCATCTCTACCTGCTTTACAAGGGACGCTATCCGCTGACCGCGCTCGTCCGTGCGATGCCTTTCGTGCGTTCCACCGCAAAGCCGCTGCGCTTCCTGCGCGCATCCGAACACCTGGCGAGCAAATTCTGTCAGCGCCACCCGCGCCGCCTGCTGACCGCCTCCAGCCTGTCGCTTCTGGCTGGCGCTGGCATGTTGCTGGACTACGCCGTCATGGCCATGTTCGTTGGCATCCAACTCCCATTCTGGAAAACGATCGCAGGCTGGATGTCCGGCTGGATGTCGCTGTTGATGCCATTGCCGGGCGGCTTGGGCGCGTTCGAGGCCAGTCAGGTCTTTGCGCTTGGCAAGTTCGGTTACAGCGCCGCGGTGGCATTGAGCCTGGCCCTGCTCATCCGTGGGCGCGACATCTTCATCGGAGGAATCGGGATCTTGTTCGCGGGGCGCGGGGTAAAATAGACGGATGAAACACACGCTCTACTTCACCGCACCCGGCCGAGTCGAGGTCCGCGAGGAAACGCTTGCTCCGCTCGGCGACGATGAAGTGCTGGTGGAGACCGTCTGCTCGGCGATCAGCGCCGGGACGGAGATGCTGCTCTACCACGGCCGCTTCCCGCGCGACGTCGAGGCGGATGCGGCCATCGCGGGCTTGCGAGGCCCCTGTGAATATCCCATCGCGTACGGATATGCGTGTGTCGGGCGGGTGAAGAAAATTGGAAAATCGGTAAACGCGAATTGGTTGGAGAAACTTGTATTTTCGTTCCAGCCGCATACATCGCATTTCATTGCCAAACCAGAATCATTACTCTCCATTCCCGACTCTCTACTCCCTGAATCCGCCTGCTTCCTGCCCAACATGGAGACGGCCGTCAACCTCGTGCAAGACGGCGCGCCGATCCTTGGCGAATGTGTGCTGGTATCCGGGCAAGGCGTGGTCGGCTTGTTGACCACCTCCCTGCTGAATGAATTCCCTCTCAACACATTGATCACTTCGGATTGCTTTCCTCTTCGCCGCGAGGCCTCGCTGGCCAGACATGTCACCGCCTCGCTCAATCCCGAAGCACCCGAGTTCCGTTCTCGTTTATCTGGCTACGCGCCAGATGGGTTTGACCTCGTTTATGAACTCAGCGGCAATCCGCTTGCGCTGAACGACGCGGTTCAAGTGACTCGCTATTCAGGGCGCGTTGTGATTGGCTCGTGGTATGGCGAAAAAGAATCGCCGCTCAATCTTGGCGGCGCGTTCCATCGCTCGCGAGTCAAAATGATCGCATCGCAGGTCAGCACCGTCGCGCCGGAGTTGAGCGCTCGCTGGGACAAGTCACGCCGCTTCGGGGTCGCGTGGGAAGCGCTGAGGCGAATCCAGCCGGAGAAGTGGATCACGCATCGCTTCCCGCTGAGTCAGGCCGCCGAGGCATATCGTCTGCTGGATGAACGTCCGCACGAAACGATTCAGGTTTTGCTGACCTATTGAAACATCACCACAGAGAGCACAGGGTTCACGGAGTTTTTTATTCTCTGTGCTCTCTGTGCGCTCCGTGGTAAAAAGATAATAACCATCGAACAAGATGAACTTCCACTACACCAACCTCGACACCTGCCACACCGCAACCGGACTGGTCGTGGTCATTGACGTGATCCGCGCCTTCACAAACGCAGCCTTCGCCTTCTCGCGCGGCGCGGAGAAAATCCATCCCGTCAGCGGCGTAGACGAGGCCTTGGAGTTCAAGCGCCAACATCCCGGCGTGCTTGTGTTTGGCGAAGTGGGCGGCATCCCGCCACAAGGTTTCGACTCAGGCAACTCCCCCACTCACACAGATGCGCTCGACCTGACCGGCCGCACCATCGTTCAGCGCACCGGCGCGGGGACACAGGGCGTGGTCCGCAGCGTGCGGGCGGCACAAATGGTCGCGGCCAGTTTTGTTGTCGCAGGCGCGACGGTGAAATACATTCAACGTCTCGAACCAAATGAGGTTTCGTTCGTCATCACCGGCGAAACATACGACGGAGGCGCGGAAGACTTCGCGTGCGCCGAATACCTCGAGGCTGTCCTGCGCGGCACATCACCCAATTTGGAAGAGTACCTCGAACGTGTCCGCAATTCGCACGATGGACAACAATTTCTTAACGGCGGCCAGCCTCACGCCCCCGTCACCGACCTCGACCACTGCACCAGCGTGGACAAGTTCAACTTCGCCATGCCGGTCACCCGCGAAGACGGCCACTACGTGATGCGCGCCATCCGTCCCTGACACCTGACACTTGAAACTTGAAACTGGAGCACCCCCATGTACACCCTTGCCGTCCGTCGTGAATTTATCGCCCGCCATTTTCTGATCGGCGGCGATTGGGGCGCGGAGAATTTCCCCAACTCGCATCACTACATTTTGGAACTGCAACTCAGCGGAAACGAACTCGACCAACACGGCTACCTCGTGGACATCGTGGATGTGGAGAAGCACCTCGATGAGGTTGTCGGTTATTACAAAGAACAAATGCTCAACGAGAAACCCGAGTTCGCCGGGCTCAATCCCTCCATCGAACATTTCTCATGCATTTTGGCAACCGCGCTCAACGAACGCATTACCGCAAAGAACATCGGCATGTTGAAAGTCGTTTTGTGGGAACATGCCAATGCGTGGGCCTCGTACGAAATCCGACGCAAATAAATCCAGCGAGGGTACAATCCAGCCATGAGTGCAAAAACACCGCTCACCATTTACAACACGCCGATCATCAGCGGGCTTTTCCGCGTGCTGGCCAAACTTTGCATGGCGTTGGCTGGCTGGCGCATCGAAGGAAAACTCCCCAACATCCCAAAGTTCGTTTTCATCGGCGCGCCGCACACCTCCAACTGGGACTTCATTCTATTCCTTGGTCTTGCGTTCGGCCTGCGAGTGGAAGCGCGGTTTCTTGGCAAGGCGGAATTATTCCGCTGGCCGGTTGGGTGGTTCTTCCGTTATTGCGGCGGCATCCCGGTCAACCGCAAACAGTCGCAGGGATTGGTGGAGCAAACCACGAAGGCCATTCAAGAATCAGAGCGCTTCATCCTCGTCATTGCCCCCGAAGGCACCCGCCATTACGTCACGGAATGGAAGCGCGGGTTTTACAACATCGCCAAGGGCGCGGGCATCCCGATCGTCCTCGGCAGGGTGGACGGTAAGCATAAAGTAGTCAACGTCGGTGAGACTTTTTATCCCACCGACGACATGGAAGCAGATATCAAAGCCATTCAGCACATGTTCACGGGCTACACGGGCATCAAGCCGCGCCGCAAATACATCCCCCTCGAGCAGTGACTCAATCGTCGTACATCAAAAAGTCGCCGCCGTTCAACAAGCCCTCGAAGATCGTCCGCATCGCCCGTGATTTCGCGGGCGATATTTTTTCGAGGTCGAAATCCTTCAAACGAGTCTGCGTGGTGCGCACGGAAGGCTCGAGGAAATCTTCGAACGGAAGCGATGAGCGGAAGACCTGGTAATACAAAAACCGCCGCGCATTGCGTTTGAACTCGGCGGGCACTTCGATCTTCGCCACGTTCAACAACTCTTGCATTTTGTCTTTGTGCGCCTGCACGGTCTGCGGGAAGAACACGGTCGGATATTGGGTAAAGCGCGCCTTGCCCGCGCACAACACGGGAACACCCATGATCGAAGCTTCAAGTCCGATCGTGGAATTAAAGACCATGACGAATTTTGAGCGCTGGATCAGATCGTAGGAACTCAACGTTTCCCTCGGACCGACGAAGATAACATTCGCTTCTTTCTGGACCTCGGAGCGGGTGACCCAATCCTCGACCGTTTCCCGGCTGGACTTTCTGACCCGCGTCTCGTCCGGGTGCGCGCGGATGACGAAGAGGGTCTCCGGGTGGGCGCGGATGATCTCGAGCACCACGTCCAGCCAGTGGAACATATCGTTGAAAACTACATTTGCGTGCGGCTGGCTGGTATCGAAAATGACATTGGTAAAAATGGGGACGATCTGTTTGAAGCCCGCCGCCTTTTGCAGGAACGACTCGTCCAGCTTTTTCATGTCCGGCCAGAATTTGATGCCCGCCATCGTGAAATCACCCTGGAAGCGTTTGGCGAGGTAATCATCGAGCAGGGCGTTCTGATTCTCGTTCATCTCGAACGAATCGGGGATGTGGATCGGATAGATGGTCGCTTCGCCGTCGCAGAAGAAGCCGGTGCCGGTCTTGAACCCGACCTCGTGCGTGATGACGCGGATGCCGCGCTTGCGAGCGAGGAAGGCGGCGGTCGCTTCGGGGAAGAATTGTCCGTTGAAGACCACCACAATGCGCGGATTGGTCTCATCGAGAAATTTGCTAAACTTGCGCGCCACATTCCACGCGGACAGGATGTACTCGCGCAGCAGATAACGCGTCGGCTCGTCATCGGTCAAGTGGTGGACACGCAGGATCCAACGCAAGCCGGGTAAACACAATGCGCCTAAAGGAATGGTTTCATAATCAAAGGTCATCAACTCAGGGAGCGAAAGATTGGCAATGCGCGAAGCGAGTTGTTCATCCCGTTCAAAATTAAACCATTGCACACCCGACTTTTGACTTTCGACTTTTGACGGCAGACCCGCATACAGTGTCTTCGACTGATACACGCACGACTTACACGGCATTTCCTTCTGCGGATGATCGCGGTTGGTGCCGAGCACGCATTTGCTCAGGCCTGCATTGCATGCAAAATAGGCAACGGGGATTCCCTGCAAACGCAACGCCCACGTGGTTAGAAGATGGAAACCGGCATTCCACGAAAGATCGTCGATGCCGGTCGAGGCTTTGAAGAAAACAACGGGCTGGCCGGATGGCTTGGGCTCGCGCTTCGCCACCTGCAAAGCCACACGGGCAACCTTGAGATTGTTGAGACGGCGGACCAGTCCGCGTTTGATGCGTTGAGTGAAGAATTCGTTGAGGTTCATTTTTATCGTAGGGGCAGACCGATGTGTCTGCCCAGCGTGTGCCTAAACCAGAAATTAAGGGCGGACACACAGGTCCGCCCCAACAGGTTACCAGTTATTATTTTTTTCGTAACCGAGTCGCACGAGCAAATCACCCGCAACATCTTTGAACAATTTCTTGTGCTCGTCGGTGAAATACTCATGCCAGCCACCCGTCTTACCCGAGCGGAAGGTGTGACTCTTCTTTGGCTGGATGGCTTCCACCAAAACGGCGAGAGCCTTCTCGCGCGGAGTGGGAATCTTGTAGCCGGTCTTTTCCACTTCGTCGAGCATCTTCAAAAGCGTCACGTCGCGTTCGTTGATGAGGTCTTCGAAGCGCATACACATCACGTTCTTCTGCTCCAGCCATTGGAAC
>CAYNQA010000214.1:0-5833 GCA_964399225.1 uncultured Anaerolineaceae bacterium | reverse complement strand
GATCATCGCATTGACGGCGCTGGCCCTGCCCGGCGACCGCGAACGCTGTCTCTCCACCGGCATGAACGATTACCTGAGCAAACCGGTTAAGAACCATGAGTTGCTTCAGTTGATCGAGAAGTATCTCGGAAAAAAATGAGGAGGTGAGAATGGCCAGCAGCATCTTGATTGTGGATGATGATCTCTCGAGTCGGGAAACGATCGAATCGATCCTCGATGGGCAGGGGTACGTTCTCAACATGTCCGAGAATGGTCTCGATGCCCTCAAAAAAGCCGTCAAGTTACAGCCCGACCTGATCCTTTTGGATGTGATGATGCCCGAAATGGACGGCTTCGAAACATGCCAGCGCATCCGCACTACGCCCGGCCTGGCGGAAGTCCCCATTATCATGCTCACCGCGCTCGACGATAGCACATCCCGCCTGCGCGGCATCACTGCCGGGGCCGATGATTTTCTCTCCAAGCCGGTCGACCGGCAGGAATTGCGCGCCCGCGTGCGGACTGTCACGCGTTTGAACCGATATCGCACCCTGCTCGATCAACGCGAGAACCTGCGCATCATGGCGAAAAGCCTGGTCACCGCCCAGGAGGCGGAGCGTCTGCGCATCTCGCGCGAACTGCACGATGACCTCGGTCAGGCACTCACGGCGCACTTGATCGGCCTTCGCCTTCTCTCTCGCGACCTGCCACTGCCGCAGGAAGCCCTGCAGCAACGCATCGAAGCCCTGGTCGCCGAAACCCTCGGCACCCTCACCCGCATGCGGCACCTCGCCCAGGAACTTCGTCCCCCCGCGGTGGATACGCTCGACCTGTGCGCTGCGTTGGAAACCTACTGTCAGGATTTCAGCGCCCGCTCGCGCCTGCCGGTGGAGTTTCGCTCCGAACCTTTGCCTCTGGTTACCGACATGGTGGCGGTCACGTTGTATCGGTTTTTACAGGAAACACTGACAAACATCCTCAAGCATGCGCAGGCCGTCCGCGTGTGGGTGGAGTTGTCCCTCGAAGAAGACAATATCATCCTGACTGTACAGGACAATGGCAAAGGCTTCAATCCCGATGTGGATGGACATCACGGCATCGGTCTGCGCGGTCTGCGTGAACGCCTGACCCTCGCGGGCGGAGTCATGACATTGCGCAGCGCACCCGGACACGGTACGATCATCACAGCCCGCCTTCCGCTCCAGCGTCACGAGGAGGAAAAATGATCAAGATACTGATCGTGGAAGACCATCAAATGGTGCGCGCCGGACTGCGCGCCCTCTTGGAAAAGAACCGCGGGATCGAGATCGTTGGCGAGGCTGCCAATGGCCAGGAAGCGATCCAGTTGACCCAGCGGCTCAAACCGGATGTGCTCATCATGGACATCCGCATGCCGATCATGAACGGGATCCAGGCGGCCGAGCGTATTCGCGAATTGAAATTACCCACCAACATTGTCCTGCTTTCGATGTATGCCGATGCCAGCCTTGTCAATCAGGCCATCAAGTGCGGCGCCAAGGGATATGTCTTGAAGTCGGCCGCCAGCGAAGAGTTGATCTGGGCGGTGCAGGCCGCCGTGCGCGGTGAAATGTTCCTGAGCGGCACGGTCTCTTCCCTGGTGGTGGCACAAGCCCTGCACCCCAATGTCGTGGAGGACAGCGATGGCTCGTTCGAAAGCCTGTCGCCGCGCGAAAAAGAGATCCTGCAATTGATCGCAGAAGAACATACCAGCGGCGAGATCGCCGAACAATTGTCGATCAGCGAAAAGACCGTCGAAAAGCACCGCTCTCATTTGATGGAAAAATTGGGCGTGCGCAACCTCGCAGGCCTGGCCCGCCTTGCCGTCAAATTCGGCCTTGTAGACCTGGATACCAAAGGCAACCGCATCCCATCTCTTGAGGATCCATTGCGATAGCTTCTCTGGCCTGCCTTCCACTGTTTCCCTCCAAGACCGCGCTTGTTCGTGTCAGTCCTCCTTTCCCATCCGCGGTCAGACTTTAATCATTACCCTTTCCATCGCGTGGACCTGCCGTCCGTGTCCGGCCATCAGATCAGCCAGACAACGGAGCCTTGAAAGTTGCGGGAAAAACACTACCGAAAATGGGGATTTTCCCTACTAGCCGTATCTCCCCCGCAACGTACAATTAGAAAAAGAGGTAGGCAGGTAAATGGCCCTTGCAAGCGGAGGGCCTTTGGCCAACCCTCTGGAAAGGAAAGCCATGTCTGGTACAGTTTTGATCGTTGATGATGAGCCCGCGGGGCGCGAAACCGTTGAATCGATCCTGGATGGATACGATTACCAATTGCTGATGGCATCCAACGGCGTCGAAGCGTTGGACATCGTTCGCGAACGCCAGCCCGATCTGGTCCTGCTGGACGTCATGATGCCGGGCATGACCGGGTTCGAAGTCTGCCGCCGCATTCGTTCCGACGTGAGAATGGCCGAGGTGCCCATCATCATGCTCACTGCCCTCGAAGACCGCATGTCCATGCTTGCGGGCATCGATGCCGGCGCGGATGACTACCTCACCAAACCGGTCGACCGCTATGAACTGCGCGCCAGGCTGGCGGGTATTATGCGCCTCAACCGCTATCGTAAACTGCTTATTGAACGTTCGAATATCGAGAAAGCGCACGAACAACTCCTGGTCGCGTACGAAACCACCATCGAAGGCTGGTCGCGCGCCATGGACTTGCGCGACAAGGAAACCGAAGGCCATACCCAGCGCGTTACCGAGTTGACGCTCAAAATGGCCTGGGCCTATGGGCTCTCACAGTCAGAGATCATGCACATCCGCCGCGGTGTGCTGCTTCACGATATTGGCAAGTTGGGTGTGCCCGATGCCATCCTGCACAAACCGGATAAATTGACCGAGGAGGAATGGGTGGTCATGCGCCGCCACCCGCAGCTGGCATATGAGATGCTCTACTCCATCGATTACCTGCGCCCGGCCATCGAGATCCCCTACTGCCACCATGAAAAATGGGATGGCACGGGATATCCGCGCGGACTGAAAGGCGAGGAGATTCCCCTGGCGGCGCGCATGTTTGCCGTGGTGGATGTGTGGGATGCGGTCACGTCAGACCGTCCCTACCGCGCGGCATGGGATAAACAAAAAGCACTGGATTACATCAAGCAGGAATCCGGCCGGCATTTCGACCCGCAAATGGTGGAGTTGTTCTGCCGTGTGATCGGTGAATTCTGACATCCGCCGCATGACCATTTTGACGGCCATGCAGCGCCGGCCTTGCCGATCTCGGGCAGGGCCGGCGTTTTTGATTCGCCTCCTCCTCCTGCAAAGCGGGCGAGGACGTATCCGGCCGGGAGGTGCCTCGGGCTTCGGGCGCGCCGGGCCCGCTCCCCGTCGGGAGGGAGGCGGAGGATGCCTTTTCCAATCCAGATTGGGTGCAACCGATCCAGTTTTAATTCGTAATTAGAGCGTAAGGTCAACCTAACTACAATCCGGTATACTTGCCTCATGGCTTCCACGTCTGCCACACCCGCCACTGCGACCCATACCTCCCTGCGCGAACGCCCCGTTTTACGGAGCGTTTTGCAAATGCTTTGGGCTTCGGTGGCGGTGTATGTTGTGTATCTTTTATTCTATGGCGGAAATCTCCACTTCGAGCGCATGACGAGCGGCGGTAATCTGTTCATGCAGATCGCCCAGTTCGGCATGAACCTGTTCACATTCTCCACCGTCGACATCTTTTCTGATATTTATATTTTGCTCGGTTATCTTGGGTTGGCCGTTTTGCTTTTCGTGCGCCGCTCCGATGACTGGTTCGTCATCTACCTTTCGATCATGATCATGACGTTTGGGATGCGCCTGACGAATATGGGCAATGAGCTGGCCATGAGCCCGGAGACGCAATATTGGGTCAGCCCGCTCATGATGCTGGGGGATGCGGGCATCATCCTGTTCGGGTGGCTGTATCCCGATGGTAAATTCGTTCCCCGTTGGGTTCGTTATCTGGTGCCGGTCATGTTGGTGTCGGTGATCCTGTTGCATTGGCCGGGTTCGCCTTTTCATGCCAGCAAACTGAATGCCGCTTTGTATTTTGGCCTTTTGTTATTCTGGTATTTCTCTTCGATCTTCGGCGCCATTTACCGCTACCGTGCCACAGCCAACCCCGGCCAGCGCGAACAGATCCGCTGGGCGTTTGCCGGTACGATGGGACCGTTGCTTTGGTTCATCCTTTTCAACGCGTTGTCTAGTTTTGTCCCGGCCTTTCAAGTTCCTGATACCCCCACATTCGCCATTTATCAGATCACATCGCGCGTGCTGGGGATCGTGATGTTCCTGGCTTTCCCGGCCGGCCTCACCATTGCGATTGCCCGGTTCCGCCTCTTTGACCTGGACCTGCTCATCAACCGCGCCATCGTCTACGGCGGCGTGACGGTGGTGCTGGTCTCGGTCTTTGCGCTGGTGTTGATCCTCGACAGTATTGCGCTCAACCTGCTTTTGGGCGGCGAGGGCACATCCATCGGCATGATGATCTCGGCGCTCGTGGCGGGGCTGCTTTTCCAGCCGTCGCGCAAGGCGTTGCAGCGCTTCGTGGACCGCACCTTCTACCACATCAATATTGACTATCTCAAAACCCCGGCCGGGTCCCGCGCAGAAGCCCCCAATGCCGATACGCTCACGCGCGCGCCCGAGTTGTTCTCGGGTTATCGTCATCTGGCGTTGGTGGGGCGCGGAGGCATGGCCGAGGTGTATCGCGCCGAGCAGTCCACCACCAAGCGTCTCGTGGCGATCAAGGTGCTGCTCTCGAACCTGGCCGAGGATGAGCAATTCCGCAAACGCTTCCAGCGCGACTCACAGACCTTGGCTGCGCTCGAGCACCCAAACATTGTGCGCATCTATGATTACGGTGTGGAGAACGACCTGTACTTCATGGTGATGGAATACCTGAACGGGATGAACCTCTCCACCCTGCTCAAAACGAAAGGCCAGTTCGAGGTCAGCGAGCTCATGCCCATTTTGCAGGATATTTCGGGCGCGCTTGATTATGCCCACCAGGCAGGCCTGGTCCACCGCGACATCAAACCGTCGAACGTGATGCTCGACGCCAACCGCGGCGCATCCCGCGCCGTGTTGACGGATTTTGGCATTGCGAAGTTTTCCCACGCGCTGACGAACATCACCGCCTCGGCAGTGCTCGGCACCTTCGACTATATTGCACCCGAGCAGATCGAGGCCGCCGCGAACGTATCCAGCCGCGCCGACATCTACTCGCTCGGCGTGATGACCTATCAGTTGCTGACTGGTTCCCTGCCGTTCAAACGATCCAGCACGGGAGCGGTGCTGCTTGCCCACATGACCGCCCCGGTCCCCGATCCGCGCGATGTGACCCCCGCTTTGTCGCGTCATGCCGCGCAGGCCATTCAAAAAGCGATGGCGAAGAGTCCCGACGAGCGGTTTGCCACTGCCACGGAATTCGTGGCGGCGCTGGCTTGAATCCGATCACGATCAATAAAACAGACCGCGCTGAAAGGCGCGGTCTGTTCGTTTAACAAGAGTAAAGTTCATTTGAAAAAGCGCGGGGTGTGACCTGTGAGTTCAAAGAAGCGGAGCAGTTCCGATTTGGCGATGACCAGCGTGGCCGTGTTGACCAGCGGATGCGAGAGGAAGGTTTCGCCCTGCCAAATGTCCGCATCGATCCATAACTCCACTTTGTGTTCAGCGTCGTTGGCAAGCCCCATCATGGTGACGGAACCGCGCGTTACGCCGAGCAGGCGCGCGAGATTCTCCTCCGAGCCAAAGCGCAGGTGCGCGACGCCGAGTTGCGCGGAGAGGTCGTCCAGCTTGACGGTCTTTTCGCAGGCGGTCACGGCGAGAAAGAATCGGCG
>CAYNQA010000213.1:0-5848 GCA_964399225.1 uncultured Anaerolineaceae bacterium | reverse complement strand
TTGGCGAGCGTTTGGGCTTCGATGCCCTGCGTGGCGTCCACAACAAGAACCGCGCCCTCGCAGGCCTTGAGCGCGCGCGAGACCTCGTAGCCGAAGTCCACGTGTCCTGGCGTGTCGATCAGGTTGAGTTCGTACTTTTGGCGGTCGGCGGCGGTGTAATACATACGCACGGCCGAGGCCTTGATGGTGACGCCCTTCTCGCGTTCGAGGTCCATCGAGTCGAGCACCTGCGCGGACATATCGCGCTCCGAGATGGTGCCGGTCAATTGCAGCAGGCGGTCGGCGAGCGTGGATTTGCCATGGTCAACATGGGCGATGATGCAGAAGTTACGGATGTGGTCGGTCATACTACTTTCTGGGGGTTGTTACTTTACCGGGTGAAATTCTTGCCTGGCTGGGATGGTTTGTGAATATATAAGCCATCGCAGTGCCTTGTATGCGGGCGAGAGTATACCCGATTTTATTTTGTCCGCGCCGGGAACCAGAGTTTCAACTCGGCGCGTTTCAAGAAGAGGTAGACGAGCATGATCGAGTTGCCGATCATATACAGGTAGGGCGGATAGTAGGAGGAAAAGCCGCGTGTTTCCACCGTGGTTCCGAGAATGTAGAACATGGATTGATCGATCAGATATTGCCAATAGAGCAGGCCGCCCAGCAGGAGCATGCCCGCGGTCAGGCCGGGAAGCGATGCGGCAATGCCTTTGCGCGAGACCAGCTGGCGTCCCATGAAATAGGCGATCACGCCGAACAGGATCATGCTCGCAAGCAGTTGCAGCATCGGGCTGTCGAAATCCGTGTACTTCAACACTTCCGGGAGATATTGAAGTATGTACGGCAGCCAGCTCCCGATGCAGACGATCGCCAGGAACGCGATGAAGTAGGCCAGGTAGAGGATGGTGGAAGGCACGACCAGTTGGCTCCCCGCCGGACGGATGCACAGGACGCGCAGTAATTTGCCTGGCTCGTTCAGCAGTTTTGCAACCACGTCGAGATGCTGGACTCCGTGGCGGAAGTCCAGCCATTGCAGGCGCGAAAGTTGCCGCGATATATTCTTGTTCGATTGCAGGATGACCGGGTAGACAACATGATTGTCGCAGTCGATGGCGGTATCGCTCTTGAAGGCCGAGATCAAAGTGAAGACGGCCTCTGCGGAGTGCGCTTCTGCGGCGGAACGATGCCCGTGCGACTCGAGCACGGAGATCATTTCCGCGGCGACCGCCTTGTCTTGCAGCGCATGTTCCACAAAGAATGTGACCGGCTTCGGTTGCGGATACGCCTCGCCTTTGTGCGCGGCGAACATGGGCTTGATCGCCTCCGGCTTGCCCCATCTCTGCATGGCGGGTGAACGCAGCACGAACAGCAGGGCGGCCACAAAGGGGATGCTTGCCATGCTCAGAAAGAACGTCCCTTCGCCGATCTCGTACGTGGTGGAAAACAGAGAGGTCAGGTACAGGGCGAAAGGAAGCATGACCAACGCGCCCTGCACGATCAAATATTGAAAACTGCGTTGAAGAATACGAAACGGCAGGGGGGCCAGAAAGAACGGGATGAACAATGTCCACAACGTGCCGATCGACATCACAGCCGTGACCGCGCTCAAGGCCATGGCGACCCACACAATGGACGGGACCTTGAACCCCATTTGAGGCGCCGGGTTTTTCTCTTTCTCGGGTGCTTGCAACTGGCGGAATAATTCCTGCAGGGCTTTCGAGTAGTCTTCACGAAAATCCACCCATTCAAAGTTCTCCAACTCGGCAGGCAGGTCCATGGTCTCGAAGATGAGCAGGATGATGCGCTTGCCCTTTTCCTTCAGGACACTTTTCCATTCCATCTCCACGTTATCTGAGGCGATGGATGCCTTGGAAACGACCAGCAGGACGACTTTTGCTTCACTGATCCCCTGATAGATCTGTTCCTTCCACGGCTTGCCGGGCACCAGGCTGCGGTAATCCAACCATGCTTGGTATCCCTCCTTCTCCAGGTGACCATAGAGATCGTCCACAAATCCAACTTCCCGCCGCGAATAACTGATAAAGATCTTTGGTTTCATATTTTCTCCAGGAGATACAGAAGCCGTGCTGGTGAAGGCATTATATAATACCCACGGTCAAAAATTGCGCTTTCCCCGTTTTTGCGAGCGGCTAAATGGGCGGTCTAAAGAGAAAATCACCACAGAGAACACGGAGACCACAGAGCTGTTTTCAGAAGATTTTCTCCGTGATCTCCCCTGGCACCGCCCGTGATTTGTCTGGCAAATCAGGCAGGTGAGTACGCTCCGTGGTGAAATGATTGGAAGGCCCGCAAGATTCGCCACTCTCCCGTTTTTGAACAGCGGTACACATGACCGGTAAAACAGGATATTCGTCCATTCCACAATTGCCCTCCAACCAATACAATCAGCCCATGGCGCGCGAACGCGAACGTAAGAGCCTGTGGGCCGTGAACCTCGGCCTCGGCATCAATATTCTCCTCTCTGCGTTGAAGACCGTCATCGGGGTGCTCGGTCACAGCCCGGCCTTGCTGGCCGAGGGGATCAACTCCACCTCCGATGTGGCCTACTACATCGTGGCCAGTATCTTCGTGCGCATGGCGAATAAACCCGCCGACACCGAGCATCCCTACGGTCACCGGCAGCTCGAGAGCATCGCCTCGCTCACGGTGGGCGCGTTCGTGGTCGCTACGGCTGTCGCTGTTTTCTGGGATTCGGTCGACAAGGTCTGGGACCTCATGGACGGCGCGATGACCTCACAAGGCGCGCACAGCTATGCCCTCTGGGTGGCGCTCGGCACAGTGGTTCTAAAGGTTTTCCTTTTTTTCTACGTTCGCAAATTGGGACATCAAACCCGCAACCCCGTGGTGGACGCGCTGGCATACGACCACCGCAACGACATCTTCTCCGCGGCGGCGGCTTCGCTGGGTATCTTCTTCGGCCAGCGCGGCGTTCCGTGGCTGGACCCGTTGGCGGGCGCCTTCGTTGCGCTCCTGATCCTGCGGACCGGCGTCTTCATCCTGCGCGAGTCTTCGGTGGAGTTGATGGACGCGGTGCCGAGCAGGGAGATCGCCGAGCATGTTGCGAAATTGCTGCATAACGTGGACGGGGTCATTCAACTCGAGGAACTGCAAGCGCACCGCTTCGGCCCGCACCTGGTGGTCAACCTGACCATTGGCATCGACGGTTTTCTGACCGTCAGTGAAGGCGACGCGATCGCCACGCATGTGGAGCAGTTGGTCTGCGAGCAGGTGCCGAACGTTCTGCGCGTCCACGTGCATTACCACCCTGCGGACAAAGAACACGAGAACATGAGCATCGAGCAGATCCTCGATGAGGGGCGCCGCCATCTTTCCCCCTATCAACCTGAATATTACGAATAGCTAGATCACGTTCACCACAGCCACCCATAACGGCTCGAAGCGTCCCTTGTCGGACATCTGTCCCACGGCGATGATGAGTTGTTTGCCCGCGGGGAAGCCGGTCAGGGGGTTGAAGCCCGCCGGGGGGAGGAGCGAGGCGGCGCGTACCGTCTGCACGCTTCCGCCGGGGGTCCACGTCCCGGTGAATTCGCGCCCATCCATCACCACCTGGATCATGCTCGGTCCGCCAGTGGGGCCGAAGGAGTAGCTCGTGGCGTCGAGGGTGAAGCCCTCGCCGGCGGGGATCTCATACGCCAGCATCGGGTTGACCATGTGCTCCACGTCCATCGTGATGACCGGCATAGGCACGGAGGTGGGGACAAGGGTGGGCGCGGCGTTGCTTCCGCCGCATGCGGTCAGGGTCAGTGCAACGATCGCCAGCAGAAAAATCATTCGTTTCATTCTTGATCCTTGAATAATGATGAGATCATGGCAGACGGATCCTCTCCGCCGGAGAGGGCCAGCCAGGCCAGGAATTCGGTGTTGCCCTTCGGTCCCAGCAAGGGACTGCGGATCAGCCCTCGCAAGCCGAAGCCTTCCGCATGGGCAAAGGTCAGCACGTCTGTGAGCACCTGTTTGTGAATGGCCGGGTCGCGGATGACACCCTCGCCGCGCGCGACATCTTTTTTACCCGCCTCGAATTGGGGTTTGATGAGGGCAATGATGCCCCAGCCCCCCTCGGCGCTTCGCGCCACTCCCCCCAAAGGCTCCGCATTTGGGGGGAGCTGGAGGGGGGCCCACTTCTTCACCACCGGCAATAAAGTTTTCAACGAAATAAACGAGGCGTCTATCGTGATCAGGTCGATTTTTTCGGGCAGAGACTCGACGAAGCGCGCGTTCGTCTCCTCCATCACCACCACACGCGAATCCTGGCGCATCTTCCAGTGCAGGATGCCCTTGCCCACGTCAATGGCGTAGACTTTGGCCGCGCCGCGCTGGAGCAGGCAGTCGGTGAAGCCGCCGGTCGAGGCGCCCACGTCCACGCAGGTGAAGCCGTTCACATCGATGGCGAAGGACTCGAGGGCGGCATCCAGTTTTTCGCCGCCGCGCGAAACGAAGCGCGGACCGGATTCCACCTCGAGGGCTGAGTCGTCTGCGACGTTTGCGCCCGCTTTGAGCGCGGTCTGACCGTTGACGCGCACTTGTCCGGCCATGATCAGAGCCTGCGCCTTGGCGCGCGATTCGGCCAGTCCGCGTTCGGTCAGGAGGATGTCGAGGCGAATTTTTGGCATGTGGCAAGTATACACGTAGACAAGTACACAGGTAGACACGTTCCGCTTTGTACCTGTGTACCTGTGTACTTGTGTACCTTCCCCGTGTTAAAATACACACATGCTCACCGCCCTCCTCAAAACCATGCGTCCGCGCCAGTGGACGAAGAACGGGTTCGTGTTCTTCGCGCTGGTGTTCGACAAGCAACTCTTTCAACTGCCCGCCTTTCTCGACACACTGGCAGGCTTTGCGCTCTTCTGCCTGATCTCGAGCGCAGTCTACATCTTCAACGACCTGGCCGACATCGAAGCCGACCGCCAGCACCCGGAGAAAAAACACCGCCCCCTGCCTTCGGGCAAACTCGCGGTGGGGGTGGCCTGGGGCGCGGGCATTGCGCTGGTGTTGTTCTCGCTCGCGGCGGGCTGGTTCCTTTCGCCCACGTTCGCGGCCGTGGTGGGTGTGTACTTTTTTATCAACGTGCTCTACTCGCGCTGGCTCAAGCACGTGCCGATCCTCGATGTGTTGATCGTGGCGGCGGGGTTCGTGTTGCGCGTCCACGCCGGGACAACGCTCATCGAAGTGGAGCGTTTCTCGCCGTGGCTCTACGTGGTGACCACCCTCGGCGCGCTCTACCTCGGCTTTGGCAAGCGCCGCTCTGAGCTGGCCCTGCTTGCGCAAGGCGCGGGCTCGCACCGCAAAGTCCTCGACGGGTACACCCTGCCCCTGCTCGACCAATACATCACCATCGTTTCGGCGGCCACCATCCTGGCCTACTCGCTCTACACTTTCTCCGCGCCGAATCTGCCCGCCAACCACAGCATGATGCTGACCATCCCGTTCATGGCCTACATCATCTTCCGCTATCTCTACATCATCCAGGTCACGCACCAGGCGGGCGCGCCGGAAGAAGTCTTGCTCTCCGACCGGCCGATGCAGATCGCCATCGCATTGATGGGCATCGCCATCGTGGTGATCTTCTATTTCTCGTGAACGCCTCCGCCCCCGGCAAGATCATCCTCTTCGGCGAACATGCGGTCGTCTATGGACGCCCCGCGCTGGCGGTGCCGGTCACACAGGTGCATGCGGATGTGGACATCGCCGACTCATCCCGCCCCGGCATCTGGATCCACGCCCCCGGCGTGAACCTGCTCGCCGAATGGACCTCGCTTCCCTCCGACCACCCAGTGGCTTCTGTCCTCCATAATTTTTTCTTTGCGTTCGGCAT
>CAYNQA010000212.1:0-5854 GCA_964399225.1 uncultured Anaerolineaceae bacterium | reverse complement strand
CCTACGACCTCTGCTATGTCAAAGCAGTGCTCTAACCAACTGAGCTATCCGCCCGGATGCCCAACGGCAGGGCCACATTATAACGAGGGCGTCTTGATTTGGCAAGTCGCGAAGTGTTGATCTTGTTATCACCTCCGTAACGACCGAAAATCTTGCCCTATGCTTCCCTTTATGCTAGACTTCACCCATGAATAGGAAGGATGACCGGCATGGCTGAAAAGATCCTGATCGTTGATGATGACGTAGACACTCTCCGCCTGGTTGGAATTATGCTGCAGCGACAGGGGTATCAGATTAGCGCCGCTACGAATGGCACACAAGCACTCGCCAAGGTCGTGGAAGAAAGGCCGGACCTGATCCTTCTCGATGTGATGATGCCCGATATGGACGGCTACGAAGTAACGCGCCGCTTGCGGGCCAACCCGGCTACCGCCAACATCCCCATTTTACTGTTCACTGCGAAAGCGCAACTCGACGACAAGGTGACTGGCCTTAGCGCGGGTGCCGATGCCTACTTAACCAAACCAACCCACCCGCTGGAACTGCAAACGCAAGTGAAGGCCTTGCTCAATCGTGCGCCGCAGTCACAGACGCAAATATCGGGCGAAAAACGAGGCCACCTCACCGCGGTTCTTTCGGCGCGCGGCGGGCTGGGTGTTTCTACCGTGGCTGTGAATTTGGCTGTGGGATTATTTGGCCGTTCGCAGTCGCAGGTGGCGCTTGTGGAGATGGTGCCCGGCAAGGGCACACTCGGTCTCGACCTGGGCATGCCCAATCAAAAGGGACTGGTGAACTTCCTCAAGGGCAGCCCCTCCGAAGTCACACGTGAACGGGTTAAGAAAGCTATGGTGTCGCATATCTCCGGCATCAAGTTGTTGCTTGCGTCCGAGCATCCCACCGACCTGCCTCTCGTAGGGAATGTCCAGCAATACGAGGCGTTGGTAAAGACCCTTGGTCCGTTGACAAGTTTCTCTGTTCTTGATATGGGCAGTACCTTGCTGCCATTTGCTCAAAAAGTTCTGCCCATGTGTGATGATATTGTCATCGTGGTCGAAGGACTGCCGAATACTATACAACACACCCGTACTCTGATCGGTACACTGGTAGGAATGGGCATCAAGCCGAACCGTATTATCGCTGTACTGAATAACCGGGTGCGCTCCGATACGCAGGAAGCCACCGCAGCGGTTCAGGAAAAATTGGGGCACCCCATCTCTGTCACCGTCACACCTGCCGTGGACCTGTTCACCCAGGCCACGCGCATGCAAACCGCGGCTATCTTATGCCAGCCCAACGGCGCCACGGCGCGGCAGTTTTCCGCGCTGGCCGACCTGATTATCCAAAACGAAGTCACTGGTTGATATGAACTCTGGCGAGACCATCACTGCCATCGAATTTGCCGCTGACCTTTTACGTCAGGCGCGGCGTGTGGTGGTGTTGACCGGTGCAGGCATATCCACTCCATCGGGCATCCCCGATTTCCGCTCGGAGGGAACCGGCTTGTGGTCCCGGGATGAGCCAATGGAGGTGGCCTCTCTCTCCACCTTCCGCACCGCGCCGGAGAAATTCTACGGATGGTTCCGCCCGTTGGCACGGCACATCTTCAACGCCGACCCCAATGCCGCCCATCATGCCCTTGCAGACCTTGAAGCGGCTGGCCGTATCCATTGCATTGCCACGCAGAACATCGATACACTTCACCAGAAAGCTGGCTCGAAAAACGTTGTGGAATTGCATGGCACGCTGGCCACGCTTTCCTGTTCGCAGTGTTACAAACAGATCGACGCCAGTCTGGTCTTGTATGCTTTCGTTGACCGTGGCGAGATCCCCCATTGCAGCGAGTGCGGTGCCGTGATGAAACCGGATGTGATTCTCTTTGGAGAACAGTTGCCGCAAAAAGCGTGGTACGAGGCCCAGCGTGAAGCCCGCAATTGCGATCTGATGATCGTAGCCGGGTCGTCGCTCGAGGTGTTACCGGTGGCCGGCCTGCCGATGCAGGCGCTCGACCGCGGTGCGCACTTGATCATCATCAATAACTCTCCAACCTATCTCAATGTCCGCGCAGACGCGGTTTTTAGTGAAGATGTTGCGAGTGTGTTGCCAGAACTGGCGGAGCGTGTATTGCATGGCTGAGATCGAGACTCAACGTATCGATGGATACCGCCGTTTGGTGGATATAGCCCGCGATCTCGCCTCCACCCTGGACCTGGACGAGTTGCTCAAACGCATCGTGTTCGCCGCCGCCGAGATCACCAACGCGGAAGCAGGCTCGATCCTGCTTTATGATGGAACGGCGCGCCAGCTGTTCTTTCAGGTCTCCACGAACATGGACTCGTCCACCATGCGTGGCTTGATTGTCCCGCTCGAAGGCAGTATTGCCGGATGGGTCGTTGCCAATCGCAAGCCGGTACGCATCAACAATCCACATGACGATCCGCGTTTCTTCCCCCAAATTGAACAATCGACCGGTTTCTCGAACCGTAGCCTGCTTGGCGTGCCCTTAACCACCAAGGATAAAGTAGTGGGGGTGCTGGAAGTGCTGAACAAAAATCAAGGTGAATTTTCCGATGGCGACGAAAGCCTGTTGAGTGTGTTGGGCGCGCAGGCCGCTGTTGCCATTGAGAATGCGCGCCTCTTCCAGCAGTCGGACTTGATTTCGGAATTCGTCCATGAATTACGCACGCCGCTTTCCTCGCTCAGCACAGCCACCTATCTTTTGCTCCGCCCGGAGATCTCGCAGGAGCAGCGCGAACAGATCGTCACCAATATCCACAACGAGACTCTGCGTCTCAGCACCATGACCTCGGCTTTCCTCGACCTGGCCAGATTGGAATCGGGACGGGTTCAATTCCGCAAGACGCGATTTGACATCGCGGAGTTGATCGATGAGTGCAGATCTGTGATGCAGAGTAAGGCCGACGAGACCCGACTTCAGATAAAGGTGGATGTGCCTGCCGACCTTCCCTCGCTGGATGCTGACCGTGACAAGATCAAGCAGGTATTGCTGAATCTGCTCAGCAATGCCATCAAGTACAACCGCCCGAGCGGTTCGATCATCATCCGCGGGGGTGCGAATGACGACGAGATCTATGTTGCGGTTCAAGATACGGGGCTGGGGATCCCCGAAGATGCCCTGCCTCATCTCTTCGAAAAGTTCTATCGTGTGCGTGAGCACGAGAGTATTGCCATCGGTACCGGCCTGGGACTTTCGATCTGCAAGCAGATCGCGCAAAGCCACAATGGAACCTTGGAAGTGAAAAGCAAATTGGGGGTTGGCACAGTCTTCATTCTGCGCCTGCCGCGCGGAGGTAAAACAATTCCCCGGAAATAAAACAGGTCGGGATAAAATTTCCGACCTGTTTCTTTATCTTGCTCCTCTTCTCCCAAACTGACGTTCCAACATGTCAACAGACAAATGAATCATCGTCGGCCTGCCGTGCGGACAAGTGCGCGGTGATTCGCAAGATTCCAGGTCCGCGAGCAGGGCGCGCTGTTCGCTCTCGGAGAGGGTCTGCCCGGCTTTGACGGCCAGCCGCTTGCACACGCGTCCCGCCAATTTCGCTTCGAGCTCGTTTTGGAGGGGTGCCTCGTCTTCCTCGAAATCTTCCACCAGCGCCCGCAATGCCGATGAGGGATCAGCCCCGGCAAAGAGGGCTGGGATGGCGCGTACCTGAAAGGAATTGCCGCCGAACTCCTCCACATCGAAGCCGAAATGTTGCAGGACCGCCAATTGCCCTTCGAGCAATTTGGCCTGCGCGGGCGGGAGTTGCACCACAGTGGGGGAGAGCAATGCCTGCGAAGGGATCTTCTTCTGGTCGTGTTGCGCCATCAACTTCTCAAACAACACACGTTCGTGTGCGGCATGCTGGTCGATCAGATACAGACCATCCGGGCCCTCGGCGACGAGATAGGTTTGGCCGATCTGTCCGATCAGGCGCATGAGGGGGAGATTTAGGGCCGCCGATGGACGATGGACCGTGGACGATGATTCAGCCTCTAACGAAGTTGACTGATCGCCATCCATGGTCTGAGATCTATCGTTTATGGTCTCACTTGCCATGCTCCAATCCAACCCCACCTGCCTCGTTTCGGCTGGACGACTTGCTCCGCCCCATAGAATGGGAGCCACGGAGGGCACCGGCGCGTAGGCAAGCAGGGCACGCCGCGTGGCACGCTGCACGAAACTGAACACGCGGTCTTGGTTCTTGAAACGCACTTCGGCCTTGGCGGGATGCACGTTCACATCCACATCTTCAGGCTGGATCTCAACGAAAAGCGCCGCCATTGGGAAACGGCCGACCATGAGCAGGGTGTGATATGCCTGGATGAGAGCGGTCGTCAGCGGCGTGTCTGATACCCAGCGGCCGTTGACGAAGAATGTGATGTCTTTGCGGTTCGAGCGGGTCAGCGCGACCGGGCTGATGTAGCCGGTCAATTTCAGGCCGTCTTCATCGGCGGTCACTTCGAGCATCTGCTTTGCCACCTCCACGCCATACAGGGCGGCAAGGATCGCGCGGCGGTCGCCGTCGCCGGAGGTTTGCAAGGTGACGTTTTTATCCTCGGTGAGTTTGAAGCGCACATTGGGGTATGCCAGCGCGTAACGGGTCAATAGACCGTCGATGGCGCGGCGCTCGGTCACATCGGTCTTTAAAAATTTCAAGCGGGCAGGGACATTGTAGAAAAGATCCTCCACGCGGACCACTGTCCCAACCGGTGCGCCCACCTTTTCCAGTTTTCCGTTGATACCGCCCTCCACCTTGATGCGCGCGCCGGAGGCTGAGTCCGCGGTGCGCGAGGTGAGAGTCAGGCGCGAGACAGAGCCAATGCTGGCGAGGGCCTCTCCGCGGAATCCCAGCGTCCCGATGGAAAAAAGTTCAGCGGCTTGGACCAACTTCGAAGTGGCATGACGCGCGATCGCGAGTTCGAGTTCGTTCGCAGGGATGCCCTTCCCGTCGTCGGCGATCTCGATCAGCTTCCGTCCGGCCTCCTGCACCGTCACGGTCACCGAACGTGCGGAGGCGTCCAACGAATTCTCGACGAGTTCTTTCACCACCGAGGCGGGGCGTTCGATCACTTCACCGGCGGCGATCTGCGAGGCTACTTCTGGAGAGAGTAAGCGAATAGGCATGGCTCGATTATAATCGCGCCGTGAATTTCACCACCATCTTCTTCGACCTCGACGACACGCTCTACCCATCGAGCACCGGTTTGTGGCATGCCATCAAGGAACGCATGAACGTGTACATGCGTGACCGCATGGGCTTTGACCCCGCAGACATTCCGCATTACCGCGAGAAATATTTTCGCGAATACGGTACCACCCTGCGCGGACTGCAGGCGAACCATGCCATTGATGTGGAGGACTTTCTGGCCTTCGTGCATGACCTGCCCCTCAAGGATTATCTTGCCCCGAATCCGACTCTGCGCTCGATCATCGCTTCGCTGCCGACCCGCAACCTGATCTTCACCAATGCCGACGTTGCCCACGCCCGTCGCGTTTTGGCTGCGCTCGAATTGGATGACCTCTTCGAATCGATCGTGGACGTGAATGTTGTTGCGCCGTATTGCAAGCCCATGCCCGAGTCCTTTGCCATCGCGATGCGCCTTGCCGGCGAGAGTGACCCCTCACGTTGTGTGATGATCGATGACCTGCCGCGCACGGTCCGCGCTGCGCGGGAGGCTGGCCTGTATGGCATCCTCTATGGCCAGGCCGAGCCGCATCCCGATGCCGACGCCGCATTTCTGGATTGGAACCGTTTCCCCGACTTCTTGAATGGGAGAAAACCATGATCGATAAAATCACTGCCCTGTTGGACAACCCCGCGTTTTTGATCATTGCCCTGATCGCCTCGCT
>CAYNQA010000211.1:0-5933 GCA_964399225.1 uncultured Anaerolineaceae bacterium | reverse complement strand
CTCATCCTCATAGGGCGTATCCCAATTCGCGCTGGCCAGGTTCCTGAGCCAATCAAGCGACCGCATGCGTTCGTTGAAGAATTTCGCGTGCACTTCGCTAAAGTTCTGCTCGTTGTATTTCCGCTCCGTGATCCACGCCTGTGGGTTGATGTGGACAAATTTCTCGCCGGGCTTGTTCAGGATCACATCGATGCGCGCGCGGAAATCGAATTGCTCCTCGTCATGCAGATGACATGTCACTTCGAGGATCGACCATGTCCCCGGGGCAGGTTTGTAGCTTGCCTCTTCCTGGGTCAAACCAGCCAGCAGAGCGCGGATCATTGCTGCGCTGTTCGTTAATTCCTGATGAAGGACTTCGAATTTCATCATCTCGCCTTATCTCTCGAACTCACCTACGATACGCAGGATGTCAAATCCCTCCGCGAAGGGACGTTCCGCCAGCGCGCCGTGCCGCACCATGATCGAGCGCGTCAACTCGGCGTTGAAGTAGTAACGGTCGCGATAGGTCTCGTATTGCGAGAGGGCTTCGATCTTTTTGTTCACGTCATCCTCGGTCACTTCCACGATGAAGTGGGGGAAGAAACCGTAGGAGGAGCGGACAACGTCAAAGCCAAGCACGGTGATACCCCGATAAGCACGCAGGGCTTCTTCGGTCATTACGTTGTGGTCTTGGTGGATGTCTTCCTTTGAATGGACGAAGATCAAGTCAGGCTGGAAATCGCGGCGGAGCTTAAGAAAGTACTCCAGGATTTCCTGTCGCGAATCAGGGAAGACGCGCGTGGTGAACGGTCCCAGCACAACGCTTTCCTTTGGCACGCCCAGCACCGACATGGAGCGGATGTGTTCGTCTCTCACGTTGACCAGGTCGGGATTTTTCTGGTTGTCAGAGAGGGTGACGCACAATACTTTCGCATCCGTCCTGGTGACGATGTGATGGAGCAGGCCGCCGCATCCCAGTTCGATATCGTCCGGGTGTGCGCCGAGGAAGAGGACTCGTTTACCGAAAAAATTCATGGAGGGTAATCCGCAGATTGCGCAGATTACGCAGATGGATTTCGAAATCTATTCCATCTGCGTAATCCACGGATGAATACTTACTTGGTTGCCAAAATTCCGCCGACAACCTTGGTCATGACCAGTTTGCCGTCGCGGTTGAACCAGCGTGTAGCCACATCGGTGATCTTGCCGATCAGCGCTTCGTACTCGTCCTTGCCGTTGAACATCGAGGTCCACAACTTGCGGTCTTCGCTCAGAGATGCGCGGACATATTCGATGAACGGTGCCACTTCTGGGAAGGTGAGATGGTTCTCGAACTTGTGCAACTCGGTCTTGGCGAAGATCCGGTCAATGGTGTTGAAGATGTCGCCTTTGAAGCGGCTGGAGCCGGGCATGGGCGGAATGGTCGCGTTCGTTGCTTCTTTGATGATGTCATAGAACATCTGCTTGTTCTCGGGCAGGGGGCCGGAGACGAAAAGGCGTCCGCCAGGTTTGAGCACGCGATGGGCCTCACCAAATGTAAAGTCCAGATCGGAAGCGTAGTAGATGGCGAAGGCGGAAGTGCACAGGTCGAAGGTGTTGTCTGCGAAGGCGAACGGTTTGTTGAAGTCCAGGAATTGAAAGTCGACCTTCGAGCCGCGTTCCGTGTTTTTGGCGCGCGCCTTGTCGAGCAATTCGTTCGAGAAGTCGCCGCCCGTGATTTTGGCCGCACCTTTAGTATAATCATCGAACAGGAAGCACAGTTTGCCTGCACCGCAGCCGACGTCGAGAATGTTCATGCCCGCCTTGGGCTGTAGCAGTTCGTTGGTCCACACGTCAATGTTGGCTGAGCCATATTTTTCGTGAATGTCAATGCGGGTGAGCAGGTCCTTGCTGGTTTCTTGATAATTGATCTGCATGGGTTCTCCTTTGAATCGTGCGGTCATTATACCAAAATCAATCCAAAATTCAGCGACTGAATTTTGGTGACGCAAAATTTATTTGCGGACTACGGAGAAAAAATGCCCTCGAAGATCCAAGCCGTAAAAGGCACTCGCGAATTCTATCCTGAACAAATGGCCTTGCGTAACTTTATCAACGAAATAGTGCGCTCGGCCTCGCAGGCGTTCGGTTACCAGGAATGGGACGCGCCGTTCATCGAGCCGATCGATCTGTACGCTGCCAAATCGGGTGAGGAGTTGGTGAAGAAACAATCGTTCACGTTCACCGACCGCGGCGGAGATTTTGTAACGCTGCGGCCCGAACTCACGCCCAGCCTTGCGCGTATGATCGCCGCCAAACAAGGCGAGCTGACTTTCCCGGTCCGCTGGTGGTCCTTTGGTCCGTTCTGGCGCTACGAACAGCCGCAGAAGGGACGCTCGCGCGAATTCTTTCAATGGAATGTGGATCTGCTCGGCGCGGACTCCCCCGAAGCGGATGCGGAACTGATCGCGATCGGTGCCACCTTCCTGCGCTCGGTCGGACTCAGCCCCGAGCGGGTGGCGATCTTCGTAAATGACCGCCGCCTGATCAATTCCCAGATCGACTCCCTCGGCGTTCCCTCCGAAAAGCGCGTGGACGTGTTGAACCTGATCGATCGTCGCGCAAAAATGGAGCCCGCCAAGTGGGACGAGTATGCGCTTGAGCTTGGCCTGACACAGGCGCAGCTGGATGGCTTGAAAGCTACCCTCTCGAATTTTGAGCTGTGGAAGACCAGCCCCGAGTTGACCCGTCTCTTTGCTGCGCTAGATGCGCTGGGGGTGAGCGAGTTCGTCAAGTTCGATCCGAATATCACGCGCGGATTGTTGTACTACACCGGCACGGTCTTCGAAGCATTCGACACGACCGGCTCGCTCAAACGCGCCATCTTCGGCGGCGGCCGCTACGACAACCTCCTCGCGGACGTTGGGGGACAACCCCTCCCGGCCGTTGGTTTTGCCATGGGGGACGTGGTGATCGGCATCATTTTGCAGGAGGCGGGCGTTTTGCCGGAATTCATCCCCAGCCCGGCTCCGGTGATGGTGACCATGTTCGATGAAAGCCTGAAGTTGCAGTCCCTGTCACTGGCGGCAGAATTGCGCCGTGCAGGCTTGAATGTACTCGTTTACCCCGAGCCTGCCAAACTGCCCAAACAGTTCAAGTATGCGGACAAGATGAAGGCCAAGGTTGCTGTGACCATCGGTCCCGACGAGGCGGCACAGGGCAAAGTGGCGGTGAAAAGCCTTGCAACGGGCGAGCAGGTCATCGTCACGAAAGAAGCGGCGGTGGAGACTATCAGGAAGTTGATCGCGAATGCCTGAGATCCGTCCGGTCACAAAAGACAATTGGCGTGAGTTGGCCAAACTACAGGTGCGAGAAGACCAGAAACATTTTGTAGCCTCGAATGTCTACTCGATCGCAGAGGCCCAATTCGGCGCGGACGACACTGAGATCGGTCATTGGGATATGCACCCGCGCGGGATCTACGAAGGTAATACCCCGGTCGGCTTTTTGATGTATGCCTATAATTTCGATTACCCGCGCATGCAAGGCTTCATCGTACGTTTGATGGTGGACGAAAAGTACCAGGGTAAAGGCTATGGCCATTTTGGCGTGCAGTGGATGATCGATCTTTTCCGCGCGGATGAATGCGTGCAGGCTGTTGGCATCAGTTATGAGCCGGAAAATGATACAGCGCGAAAGTTGTATGCGAGCCATGGTTTTGTGGAGACTGGCGAAATGATGGAAAACGAGGTGTTGGCGGTCATAAAATTGCGCTGACAGCCTGAAAATTTGTGATAAAATATTGCCCGCTTATATGGCGGCTGTAGCTCAATGGCAGAGCGCCACACTGTGGATGTGGATGTTGTGGGTTCGAAACCCATCAGCCGCCCCTGAAAAAAACTTCCGAAGTCTGGGTGACTTCGGAAGTTTGCTTTTTACTCTTCTTCAGGTTTTCCTACGATCTCATCAATTCGCTTCATCACGTCGGGCTTGAGTTTCGGCAGGACCTTGAGCGCCTGCATGTTCTCGGTTACCTGCTCCGCGCGGCTCGCTCCTGTGATGACCGTGCTTACATTCGGATTTATGGCACACCAGGCGATGGCAAGTTGAGCCAGTGAACAGCCCAGTTCCTTTGCAACCGTAGAGAGCTTTTTGACTTTGGCGATCTTCTCCTTCGTAATCTCATCTTTCAACCAGCCATAGCCCTTGAGATTCGCGCGGCTGTTCTTCGGGATATTCGTGTTGTATTTTCCCGTCAAAATACCCGATGCAAGCGGCGACCAGATGGTGGTACCGAGCCCGATGTCTTCATACAGGCGAGCGTATTCCAGCTCGACACGTTTACGGTGAAACAGGTTGTACTGGGGTTGCTCCATTTGTGGTTTGTGCCAGCCATACTTGTCGCAGATGCTCCATGCGGCGCGGATCTCGTCTGCGCTCCACTCAGAAACGCCCCAGTAGATGGCGCGCCCTGATTGAACGATGTCGTGCATTGTATGGGCGGTTTCTTCAATGGGGGTGTGCCTGTCTGGGCGATGACAGAAGATCATGTCCACATAATCCACGTCCAACCGACGTAGCGAGCCATCGATCCCTTCGAGCAGACGCTTGCGGTTGAGCGTATTTCGCTCATTCACTCCGCGTTCCAGCCCCCAGAAGAATTTCGTCGAGACCAGGTAGCTGCTTCGCCGCCAACCAAGCTTCTTCAACGCTGCCCCCATTACCGTTTCGGATTTTCCGCCAGCGTATACCTCAGCGTTGTCGAAAAAATTCACGCCAGCCTCATATGAGGCTTGCATCATTTCTGCGGCCGTATCCACATTGGCTTGATTATGAAATGTAACCCACGAACCGAACGACAGAACGCTTACTTGAATTCCCGCTTTTCCCAAACGGCGATATTGCATATTCATGAGTATCTCCTGAGTTGATGTGCCTTTTATTATACCTTTATGGTTTTTTAAACTTTTATATGTCTTTCAAGTGCCTTTACGAAGACTTTACATTGTCCTGCTATCCTTTGTGTGTAATCAGGCACGAAACCTGAAAAATCACTCAAAGGAGTATGAAAATGAAAAAGACACTTTTGATCGTTGCGATCGTGATCCTGGCCCTGGGCGCTCTTGGTGTGGGCGCTGTATTTGCCCAAGGCGGCAACCCGCCATCCACGCCGTTTGGGGCGGGGCGCGGAATGATGAATGGCGGCGGGATGATGATGAACGGACGCGGTTCATATGGCCCCATTCATGACTACGTTGAAAAAGCGCTCGCCGAGAAACTTGGGATGAGCGAAGCCCAGGTGGAGCAGGAGTTTGCTGCCAAGTCCATGTATCAGATCGCTCTTGAACATGGCATCGCCCAAGCAAACATTCAAACCTTCATGGCAGAAGTCCACAAGACAGCCTTCGCCGCAGCGGTCAAGGATGGTGTAATGACCCAGGCACAGGCGGATGCGATGATCACTCGCATGGCGCAGAACGGCTACGGGACCGGCACGTGCCCGATGGGAAGTGGCGGTAATGGCTATGGTCGCGGCATGATGGGTGGCGCTCGCTGGCAGAATCAAGCCCCGTAACAGTCACGTAGTTACCACTAAATGAAAGTCGGGCAGATTTATATCTGCCCGACTTTTTGATTCGATGGAGGGAGAGTTATGCCCAGCCGAGCAATCTCGCCACGCTCGCTGTCAGGAATGTGACCAGGAACGCGACGCCGAGTGTGATGACCACGCTGATCGTCGCCCACTTGTAGGATTTGGTTTCCTTGTAGATCGTCATGATCGTGGTGGCGCACGGATTGTGAAGCAGTGCGAAGAGCATTAAGTTGATGGCGGTGAGGATCGTCCAGCCGTTCTGGTCAATGAGCAGGGTGCGGATGGCGTCGCTGGTGCCAGGACCATCGATCATCATGCCTGCGCCTGTGTACATCATCATCATGGTCGGGACGACGATCTCGTTGGCGGGGATGGCGATGAT
>CAYNQA010000210.1:0-5962 GCA_964399225.1 uncultured Anaerolineaceae bacterium | reverse complement strand
CATTGTCCCAATCTCGATCAGCGGATCCGGACGCGTTCCCATGAATTTTGCGGCATTATCCAAAAGATTTTGGATCGCCTCGATCAAACGCATGCGGTCGACGCGGACAACCGGCATATTCGCTTCCACCTGGACTGCAATCCGGCCAGCCCCGATCCGGCCTTCCACCAGGGACAGCGCTTCGCGCGCCACCTGCTCAAAGGGGACATTCTCCGGTGGGTTGACCAGGCGCCCAACCCGGGAAAGGTCGAGTAGTTCCTCAAGCAGCCTTTGCATGCGATTTGTGGCATCGCTGATACGCCGCGCATCATCCTGCATGCGAGCCAGGTCTCCTCGCTCGGCGTCGCTCAGCAAGTGTCCAAGAAATCCCCGGATGGTTATGAGCGGACTCTTCAGATCGTGAGAGACAGTGTAAGTGAAGCGTTCCAATTCTGCGTTTTTTGCCTCCATTTCACCCAGCAGCGCCTCGCGCTCCAGTTCCGAGCGTCTGCGCTGGTCCAATTCCTTTTGCAGGTCGGAGAACAAGCGGGCGTTTTCGATGGAGATGGCGATCTGATCACACATTGTTTGCAGGATCGAAATATCGGATTCGCTGAATGCGTCTTCGAATTCACTTTGGAATGTGAGCGCTCCGATGATCTTATCCTGATTGATGAGCGGGATGGCCATTTCCGACCGTGTTTTTGGGAGATGGGGATTGCGATGTCGTACTTCATCATAATGCGCGCGCTGGGCAATGCGGGCTTTGCGGTGCAGGATGCTCCAGCCGATCATGGATCGTTCTTCCAGTGCCAGTGAATAACCCTCGGCCAGCATTTTCAAGCCTGGATCGCCATAGCCCGCCTTCAAAACCGCATACCTGTCCTGGACAAGGAATAGGCCGGCATAATATAGTTCAAAGCCTTCAGCGATCAACGTGACGGCTTGTTGTGCAAGCTCGGTGGGATCAAGAATGCTGTTGCAGGTTTTAGAAACGCGGGCAGCCGTACTCAAGTGGGCATTACGCTTCTCCATTCTCCCGAGAAGCAGGGCGCGCTCCGACTCGGCGCGGACTCGTGCTGTGATATCCATCACCGTGCCGACAATGCGGATCGGTTTCTGATCCAGGGTGCGCTCCACCACCCCGCGGCCTTCGAGCCAGCGTATTTCCCCATCTTTGGCCTGGATGCTGTGGATGACATGGAAATTCTTCAATCCGCCATCCAGCGTATTGTTGATGATGCCTTGCACTTTGAATTGCTCATCTTCAGGAAGCAAGCTCATGTAAGAATCGAAAGTGCCTGTAAATTGGCTTGCATCGATCCCAAACAGAGTTGCCACATCATCAGACCAGGTCACGGTACTGGCGGCAATGTCCCAATTCCAGGTTCCCATGCGGGCGGTCTGCAAGGCGATCTTGAGTTGCTCGCGGTTTTCGTTTAATTCCTCAGCCCGTAATTGTTCGCCTTTGTATCGCTGGCGTGCGAATAGAAACGCAAGGATCGACGCAACGAACATGACCACGCTGGCCGTGATCCCTACCATCGTTTGCAGTGGTGGGTTTTCGATCACTGTTAATGCTGCAAGATCCGCAATAAAGCCAATTAATACGAGCGTCATCAATGTCGCGGCTAACGGGTGCGGACTGGGAGCGCCCTCAACACGCGGATGAATCAGGAGCATGAGCCAGGACAGGATCGGCGAACGTGGCTTTACTGGTTTCATGCCTGTTCCACGTTCGTTGATTTGATCTGGTACAGAAAGGCATCAAATAAATGCTCGATCAAGGAAAGTTGACTGCTGAGCCGGTGATCACTATCTACCAGGTGGAGCGTCGCATCGAACCGACGGGCGTAGCGGATGCTGTTTTCGGGCGGGATTAAGTCATCCTTCCAGCCGTGTACGAGAGTAAGATGGGCTGCGTGAGGGATCGGCTCTTGAACAGGAAAGTCGGGGAGGTAAAAGGCCGGAGCGAGCAGAAACAGGCCAAGCGGTCGGAGCGAGGCGGATGCAACGGCGGCCACATAGCTTCCCATGCTCGATCCCGCCAGGATGAGAGGACGAATCCGGGCGGAATCCGTATTCAGCAGTTTTTGGACGCGCGCTTCGGCATCCATGATGCCGGTGTAATCCACGCTTTCAATGGCGTAGTTGTGCCGGCGGGCCACCTCTGCGAGGCGCGTGATCTTATCGCCCCAGGGGCCGCTTTCTTTTCCGTGATTGAAGCAAACGGTTCCGTTCATCTGAATCCTTTTCGCGGGAGTGGTAAAATGAATTTCAAATACAGTTCAGGAGATTGAGATGAGCCCGGTCTTTCCTTCATACGAGTGGTTGCAGTCCCTTGATGCAAAATTAAACTCCGATACGCGTTATGCCGAGATCGCCAAGAATTGGGAGGGCGATATTGTGATTGTGATCGAGCCGGAGGGAAATTTGAAAGATCGGCATATTTATTATCTCGACTTGTGGCATGGAAAATGCCGCGGTGTGTCAGAGTTGAACGATATATCAGAGAAGCCGAAAGCGGTATTTGTGTTGACTGCTACGTATGACAACATCAAGCGTATTTTGACCGGCAAACTTGACCCGATGCAGGCCATGATGACGAGAAAGTTGAATGTGAAGGGGAATCTGGCGGTGATGATGCGTTCTGTGCCGACCGTCCTTGATTTTGTCCGCTGTGCGCGCGAAATCACTCTCGACATTCTTTGATCTATCAGCCTGGGAAATTAGCAACGTCCAGCGGGTATCCGCTGGACGTTTTCATTTACTGTTTCCCGGTCTGCCCGGAGCGATAGCGATCGAGCAATGCCTGTGTTTGATTGTGTTGGGGGTTATCAAATATGTCGTTCGGCTTGCCTTGCTCGATGAGCTCGCCTTCGTGCAAGATCACCAGTCGGTCAGCTACCTCCCGCGCAAACCCCATTTCATGGGTAACGACGAGCATGGTTGTGCCTTCTTTGGCGAGAGCCTTCATCACCTCCAGCACTTCTCCGATCAACTCCGGGTCGAGAGCGGATGTTGGCTCATCAAAGAGCATGACTTTGGGTTCCATGGCGAGTGCGCGGGCAATTGCCACGCGTTGTTTCTGGCCGCCGGAGATGCGCAGCGGAAACTCATCTTTTTTGAAGAGCATGCCGACGCGGGCAAGATTCATTTCGGCGATCTCGCGGGCTTCATTCCTGTCCATGCCCTTGACGATGACCGGTGCTTCCATGACGTTTTCCAGAACGCTCATGTGAGGGAAAAGGTTGAATTCCTGGAAGACCATGCCGGTCAAGAGACGTGCCTCATGGACCAGTTTTTGGTGTTCCTTGCCCTTCCCGCCAGCGGGGATCTTCAGGCCGTGGATTTCAAGCTCACCTTCCGACGGCTCTTCGAGGAAGTTGATGCATCGTAATAAAGTGCTTTTGCCGGATCCGCTTCGGCCGATGATGCAGACCACTTCGCGTGGTTGAACATCGAGATTAATGCCCTTGAGTACGTGCAGGCGGCCAAAGTATTTGTGTAAATTGTTGATGCGGACGATCGGAGCGCTCATGGCTGACGATCTCCTTTCGCGAGGCGGGCTTCCACGCGGCTTTGAATGGCAGTGAGGAGAAGGGTCATAACCCAGTAGAAGATGGCGGCCATGATCAGCGCCTCAAGGTTGTGGAATTGCGCGCGTCCCACTTTGACGGCGCGCCACATCAACTCATGGACGAAGCCGGTAGCGGCGACCAACGCGGAGTCTTTTGTCATTGCGATGAAATCGTTGCCCATGGGCGGGATCGCAAAGCGCAGCGCCTGTGGCAGGACGATGCGGCGCATGAGCTGACCATTGGTCATGCCGAGCGCGATGGCAGCCTCCCGCTGTCCCTTGCTGACTGAAGCGATGCCTGCGCGGAACGTCTCGCTCATGTAGGCGCCGTAGTTCAAACCAAGGGCAAGAACGCCGGCCCATAAGCCGGGCAGGATGATGCCCAGTTGGGGAAGGGCAAGGAAGAAGAAAAATATCTGAAGGTAGAGAGGAGTGCCGCGCACAAGCGACACGTAGAACGTGCTAAGCGCATAGAACGGCGGGAATTTGGAAAGCCGTCCAAGTGCGGCAAGCAGGGCCAGTACGATGGCCAGGGCGATCGACAAGATCGAGATACGGATGGTCTCACCAATGCCCCCTGCAATGAAAAGCATGTTGTCGTAGATGAACTCGGAATCGACCTTGATGGTTTTTAGCGTGAATAACCCAAGGTTCCACTCCTGCCCGCTGAACAGAAAAACCAGGATGAGAAGCAGGATGCCCCAGGAGATCCCCACGTGCATGCGAAATACCTGCTCTTTGCGTTGATAGGCCGCATACAGCATTTCCGCATGTGATTTTGGCGCACTCTCTTTTTTACGGAGGAAGTTCATGCCAAAGGTTCCTTATCCGGAAAAGGATCAGGGAAGCGGCTGGTTCGCCGCTTCCCTGTGTCTTACGATGGTTAGTTGGGGGCTTGGGTCAGGTCTACGCCGAACCACTTGACGGACAGTTCGGAGAGTGTGCCATCACTGTGCATGGCGGTGAAGATCTTGTTGATCTCGGCGATCAGGCTGTCAGCGTTCAGGCTGGCCGACTTATCGAAGGCGGCGGCCAGATCCTCGGAGTAGACAGCACTACCGAGCTTGACGACAGGCATGCCCGCGGCAATGTTCGCATCCACAACGGTCTCAGAGGTCACGTAACCAACGAAATCGGTGCGGCCAGCGGCGATTGCCTGAGCGCATTCCTGGTCAGTCTCCAGCGGGACAACGGTCACGCCCGCGGGTGGCTGGGCATAGATGGAGGAGGCGGGCAGACCCAGATCGCCGCCGGTGAGCCAGGTTTCGTAAGTGGTGGCGGTGCCGGCGCACAACGCTTTGCCAGCCAGGTCTTCAATGGATGCGACGCCAGCTTCTGCACCAACAGCGATGACAGCCGGGGTGTAGTAGTAGGGAACGCTGAAGTTGAGAATCTCCTGGCGGGCGGTGGTGACAGTCATCGAACCGATGCTGACATCCCATTTATCGGCCCAATTGCCGGCGGTGATCGCATCCCAGTTCGGGGTGGCGAAACAGGTTTCTACGCCGAGGGCTTCACCAACTGCGATGGCCACATCCACGTCAAAGCCCTGCATTTCGGCGGTGGTCAAGGCATCGCTCGGGCATTTGCTGTCGGCGGGGCGCTTGCCCTCCGTGTTCAGGAAGGACTGGGGCTCGTAGTTCGGGTCGGTGGAGACGAGAATGTAACCACGCTGCTTGATATCGGCGAGCAAGTCAGCGGGCTTCTCTTCGGCTCCGCCTCCGCAGGCGGCGAGAACGAACGCGGCAATAACGAACAGGCTGAACAGAACGTGCATTTTCTTCATGGTGATTAATCTCCTCATTTGGATTTTGAGTGGTTATTACGTGTGCGTGCGGGAGAGCTTTTGGCGGAGAGTCACCTCCTTTCGGATGATGAGACGAACAAATCCTGCAATCCGCTAAAATTCATCCATGGAACCGTGCGGGATTACCCTGCCGACATCCTCAGGCTTGCCTTGCATCTGTTTCAAGGATACAATGACCGCAAGTTCATAGGTCTATCCAAACTTCTGCGTATTATAAGGCAAAAAGCCAATATGGAAATCACAATTTCTCAAAAGAATAGCCGTGTTGACGTCACCGTTCTGGAAGTGCAAGGTTCGGTCGATTCTTCCAACTACCAGGCGCTGACTGATGCCGCCCGCTCAGCGATCGAAGATGGGGCGCAATACCTGCTCTTTGATCTTTCCAGGTGCGAGTACATGAGCAGTGCAGGCATTCGCTCGATTAATGAGATCTTCCTGCTTTTCCGCAAAAAATATCCAACAGAAAACGCACAACGCTCACAGCATATCAAACTCTTCAACCCGTCCGATAAGCTCCGCTCGATCCTTGTAATTGCAGGAGTGGAAGCCTTCTTTGAGATCCATTCCAATTTTGAAACCGCCATCGCCTCGTTCTA
>CAYNQA010000209.1:0-6055 GCA_964399225.1 uncultured Anaerolineaceae bacterium | reverse complement strand
AAGCCGGAAGGGTATGAAATTCTGACAGCCTCCGATGGCCTAACCGGGCTAAAGTCCGCGCAAGTGTTCAAGCCGGATTTGATCATTCTCGATGTGATGCTGCCTGGCATGGATGGTGTGGAATTATTATCCCGTTTGCGGCGTGAGTCGGATGTGTATGTGATCATGCTTACGGCGCGTACAGAAGAAGCAGACCGCGTAGTAGGTCTGACTGTTGGCGCAGATGACTACGTTACCAAGCCATTCAGTCCTCGCGAAGTGACCGCACGAGTGAAGGCAGCCTTTCGCCGAATCCAGCGTACACCTGGGCTGGGACCCGGCGGAGGCGTACTGGCTTTCCGTCATGTGCGCATTGATATTGGTGCGCACCTCGTGACTGTGGATGATGCCGCCGTAGACTTGACCGCGCTTGAATTTAACCTGCTAATGGCTCTCGCTGAAAATCGCGGCCGTGTTTTGACCCGCGAGCAATTGCTCGAAAAAGTTTGGGGCGGCGAATACTTCGGCGAAACGCGCGTGGTGGACGTGCATCTTGGCCACGTACGCCAGAAACTCGGCGGCCGATTTATTGTCACGGTGCGAGGCGTGGGTTATCGCTTCGAGGATGAGCCGCTATGAAATTCATCCGCACGCACCTTTCGGCGAAACTCTTCTTCGCCTTTCTATCGGTCATTCTGGTGGGCATTCTTGTGCTGGCGATCACGGCACAAGCCAGTGCGCCAACCGCGTTTGCCCGTCATATGGGGCAGGGGGACGGGCAAGGCATGATGATGGGGCAAGGCCAGGGGCAGGGGATGATGCAGGAGTTTTTCCGCGAGTTTCGCAACAGCTTGAACGAAGCATTGGCCTGGTCTGCGCTGGCGGCGATCGTGGTTGCGATGGCAATGAGCCTGGCGCTCAGCCGCCGCGTAACTGCCCCCCTGCAAGCCATGAGCCTTGCCAGCCGCCGTATCGCAGAGGGGCATTACGAAGAGCGTGTGCAGGTTTCATCATTGGACGAACTCGGCCAACTCGGAACAAATTTCAACCAAATGGCTGCACAACTTGAGCAGACCGAATCAATGCGGCGGCAATTGATCGGCGATGTCAGCCACGAACTGCGCACGCCATTGACCGCCATTAAAGGATCCATGGAGGGCTTGATCGATGGCGTGCTCACCGCAGATGCCGAAACATTTGCACAGATCCACGCCGAAGCCGAACGTTTGAGCCGCCTTGTAGATGACCTGCAAGAGCTCAGCCGCGTGGAAGCGCGTGCTTATGAGTTGCATCGGACTGAATTGAATCTCGACGAGACCGTTGCGGCGACGGTGAAACGCCTGACCCCCAATGCTCGAATAAAACGCATCATCCTGACTTCCAACCTGCCAGCCCAACTCCGGCCCATTCACGCGGACGCCGATCGATTGGGACAAGTGTTGACCAACCTCGTATCGAATGCCATACAGTACACGCCGGAGGACGGTGCCGTAACCATTGCGGTTGAGCAGACCGCGCAAGAGACTCGTGTCTCGGTCTCTGACACCGGCCTCGGGATTCCCTCTGAACATTTGCAAAGTATTTTTACACGCTTCTATCGTGTGGATAAATCCCGCTCGCGAGCATCGGGGGGCGGAAGCGGCATCGGATTGACGATTGCTCGCCTGTTTGTGGAAGCTCACGGTGGGATCATTTGGGCAGAGAGCGAAGGACCAGGCAAGGGGAGTCGTTTCATTTTTACGTTGCCGATGTAAGGCGACATAGCCAGCAGTTTCCGCAGATGGGACATCCTAAACATCTGCGGATTTTTTATTTCCCTCTGGTCTAAAAATCGTACAGTTGTTTAAGGGATCGGAACCGGAATGCCGAGGCTGGATGCCGGGGGTAGATTCGCCCCAATGGCCTGGCAAACCGCTGCGGGGTCAGTGGGAAGCGAGAATTGGTCGGATGTGAGCGCGACTTGGATGAGAGTCGCCGTGTTGGATGTCGTGTCCACGGTGAGCTTTAGTGTCACCTGGTAGTTGCTTGCCAGCAAGGGCACGCAGACAATTTTTTCAGGATGTGGGCTGCCTTCATCGACGGCGGATAGAGTCAGGCAGGCGTTGGTCAGGTCGTTATCGCTGTGGTTGGCAAGGATGATGTAGGCGTTGGTAACTTCCCCAAGACCATTGAGTACGTCGAGACCTGTATCGCATCCAAGGATCGTCAGAGAGGCAGGGTTGGTCGTGGAAGGAGGCAATGTTGTCGAAGACGGAGTTGGTGTTTCTGTCGGCGTGGTGGGGGTGTTGGTGACCAGCGTTGGAGCCGTTTCAGTATTGGTGGGTGTGATGGTGATGGAGGGCGTAAGCGACGGAGGTGGCGGCAGTGTTGCTGATGTGGTGGGAGCCAGGAAGATCGGCGTGGCAGTAAGGATGGACGGCGCGCGTGACGGTGTAATGGCGAAAGGATTCGGTCCAGATGTGACGGCTCCGAAATTGCCGCAAGCGGTCAGGGATAGAAGCACGATCAAGGGGAATAAACGAAGGATGGCTTTCATGGCAACTCCAAAAGAACTTCCCGACTCACGATTGTTTTGGCATCCCGCGACGGATGCGTTCTCTGCCGGCGCGCTCGAGAACGGCAAACCCTGCCTGGATCTCGCGTTCCACCTGCCCGGGGTCAACCGGGAGTCCCTCTTCAAGATCCTGCTGGGTCTTGAGCAGAGCTCCGCGCACGCCGCTTGCGCGATGTGCCCAAACTGAATCCGCGGTGACGCGTTCCAGCCTGGCAAGGAGCAGCCGGAGGATGGGGAATGATGGTTTCATTGGTTTTTCTTTGAATGGGTGATCTTTATTGCCAAAACAGATCACCCATCAAAATCTTCTATGGCAGGGAATAAGAAGTAAGTTCAGTGGTGCTGTCGAGACCGCCGCCGACGGTTGCCGATTTGACCATGCCAACTTTTGGCGCATACCAACTGGTGGTGATGGAGCTGAGATTGGTGTCAAAGGATGTCCCTTCGACAGTGGCGGTGATAAGCATTTGGACCGCGCATTCCACGCGCAGCGCTTCGAAGGTGCCCGCCGGCACACTAACCGCTTCCATGCCGATGACGGTGCAAGTGGTTTCGACTTGGTTGCGGGAGTTGGCGGTAAAGCCGTTGATGGTTTGCGTGCCCTCGAGGATAACGAATTGGGACCACGTGCTGCCGGGCTGCGGGTTTGCTGGGAAAGTGATGCCCGTATTCGTTGTAGTGACGAACTCGGACGTAAGGCCGTTGGTATTTACACTGGCTCCGCCTGTGGGGGTGAGTGCGGTCAGGTTGCCGTCAGCGCAAGCCCAATCCCCTTTGCGTGTCACGCCGGAGACAAAGGCATCCTGTTCCACGAAGGATGTATCGTCGCGTGAGAGGATGGTATGGGTGTATGTGTCGCTGACCTGCCCGACGAGGGAATATGTCCAAGTGGCGCCGGGGATGACCGGCATGTAGATGTTATCGCAAGCGTTGACGGTTGCCACAGGAGGTTCGTTCGCGGGCGGCATGGGCGAGGGTTGAGATGCATCTTCGTTCGCAGGCAGTGGTGTGGGTTGTGCTGAATCTGATGCAGGGGTGACGCTTGTGCCTAAACTGCATGCAATAGAGCTAAAAAGAAGCGTTACGAGGATGGCGAGAATGCGTTTCATTGAGACCTCTTGAGAAATAAGAATGGGTTAGAGGAACAAATACCTAAATACCCCCTAAGTATACTTGCATCTTCTGACAGCCTGCCAACCATCCCTTAAGCAAGCTTCCCCTGAGTCATCCGTGATGGATTTTTCGCCTGGGCTCCTTCCCTGGGAGGAACGAGCCTCATGCATTGGAAAACTTTTATATCTTCTCGAGATACTTCTGTCGCTTTTCCTCGAACTCCTGTTGGCTGATGGCGCCGATGTCCAGCAGGTCCTTCAACTCCTTGATCATCTCCATTGGAGACTTTCCCTCCTGTGCAGCCGGTTGGGCCGGTGCGGGCACGGCATGCAGACGGATGACGATCTCGTTCAACATTGCCGCAACTTTGTGCATCGCGGGTTTTTCAGGGAAGGCTGTCTGCAGAAACTCACCCCCATTCACCATCAAGGGAAATGAAGGGAATTTCTGTATGAACTCTACTGTCTCGACGTCCAGCAGGTCCATGCGCATTGGGGCGCAAAGGGAATTGTGAGAGTAGATCGCGCGATCCGTGATCAGGCCGCCATCCTTGGCATTCCCGAAGGTTGTATTGTCGATCAGGACCAGCGGCTGTTCGTTGCGCGCCGCTGCGGCGTAGGAAGAGAGCACGTTTTCGAGTTTTTTCGGCGGAATGTTGGGGGCAAAGAAGATGTACTTGTCAATGATCCGTCTGCGATAATCCTCCACCACGGACCGGACTACTGCCGCGGCATCCCTCGGCGAACCTGATTCTGCAAGCCCCTGCGGTGTGGCCGATCTATCCCCTGCATGATTTCCAAAATTTCCGCTCATGCGAGCCTCCTTTTCTTAGAATCAGTGTAGCACGAATGGTTGGTAAAAAAACATCGAATCAGATCAACCTACGAGGAACAAACCCGTCTCCTTGCGATCCGCACTTGACACCCGGCACCTGACACCTGATACTTGACCCACCTGCCAAAGGAGAGCGTATGGAACTCGATCTCGACCTCTATCGCCACGAAATCCGTGTCTCGTCCAACCCGCTGGTGCGTCTCTCCGCGATCGATATTTCGCCGGACCGCCCCCAGCGCACTTTTGTATTGTTGCATGGATTCGGCGGCACCTCGTTACAATGGCATTATCAGATCCAAAAATTTTCACATGCCAACCGCGTGATCGCCATTGATATTCGCGGCCATGGACTCTCCGACAAGCCGGGCGGCGGTTACGAAATGTCAACGATCGTTGCGGATATTGCCTCTGCGCTTGACGTTCTCCGCGTAGATACGCCGATCGTCCTGGCTGGGCATTCCTTCGGCGGTGCGGTGGCCACTGACTTTGCACTTGCCCACCCTGAGCGGGTGGAACGCCTGATCTTGATCGCCACTGCCGGGGAATATCGCCTCAATCCCATCCTCCGGCTGGGTCTGGCCTTGCCGAATCTACTCCTGCGCGGAATCGCTCCCTTCACCCGCAAGTGGCTGCATGGACCTCCGCATGCGCTCAAGGCCATGCACACCGCCAACGTCTCCAAGTGGGTTGGCTGGGACAAATTCCGCGCCCTCAACTTGCCCACCCTCGTCATTCGCGGACATCGCGATGCCGTCTTTGAGCGTGTTAACTTTGAGGCTGTTGCCAAACACATCCCCGGCGCAGACGACGTGGATATCGGTGTCTCCGGCCACATGGTGATGCTCGAACGCCGTGATGCCGTTAACCGCGCAATGGAGCGTTTCCTCGAAGATGAGTCGAGACGCTCGTGGCGTGACACTACCGGGAAGCTTCAAAAACAAAAAACGAGCGCCTTGTTTGAATCGAACAATAGCCTGCCGCGCGACCCGCTTCTGAAAGAGCGTCCTTGGCTGGCACACTACGAAAAAGGCGTGCCGTTCACTGTGGGCATTCCGCGCATCCCGTTGCATCACCTGCTCCGTTCTGCCGTGCGACGATTCCCGAATCGCGCTGCCATTCACTTCGAAGGTGCGCGCCTAACCTATCGCCAGCTCAATCATCAAGCCAATCGCTTCGCTAACGCCCTGCTTGGACTCGGCGTTGGTAAGGGCGCACGCGTAGCCCTTCTGTTGCCGAATGTGCCGCAAATGATCGTCGGCTTTTACGGCACACTTAAAGCGGGCGCCACTGCCGTCTTCATGCCACCCATGACTGACCCTGAGGAGCTAGTGCGCCAGGTCAAAGATGCGGACGTCAGTGTCCTCGTCACTCTCAACTTACAAGCCGGCCTCGCCAGACAGATCCAAAATTCCAGCGAGCTTCCGCATATTGTGCTCACCGATCCCGGCGATTACCTGCCCCTGCACAAAAGAATGATCTCCCGCTGGCGCAATCGCGGACTGACCGTCCCCGGTGCCATTCGCTGGCGCCACTTCATGCGCGCCGCCGACTGGCGCTCGCCCTCCACGGTCGAGG
>CAYNQA010000208.1:0-6078 GCA_964399225.1 uncultured Anaerolineaceae bacterium | reverse complement strand
TTGTGGCGAAAATCGACAATGCCGGCCAGATAGTATGGAACACTTTTCTTGGAAACAGCGGCGCAACCAATATAGCCGCCGATACCGATGGCAATTTATATCTAGTGACGTATGATGCGTTTAACACTGCTAAAAAAAGTGATTACACATTCGTAAAACTGGATAATCAAGGAAACATTGTGACCACAAATAAAATTTCGGGATTAACGTCTTCGTATCCATATTTATTAACTGTCGCCACAAGCGGGAATGTCTACGTGTCAGGAGATTACCGCGCGAGCATCGATGCAAACCCAGATTGTTTCTTGTCCAAACTTTCAAGTGATGGCGTTTTGTTATGGAACACCTTCATTGGCGGGCAGGGGCAGGAGGGAATTGCTGGAACACAGGCAACAGCTCATGTCGATCAAAGCGGAAATGTTTATTTTATTGGAATTAGCGATTCAAGTTGGGGAGAGCCGCTGACTCCATATGATGGCGGCTACGTTATGGAAGATCCCGCATACGAATGGCAAAATGGACAAGAGAATTTCATAGCCAAAATTGATGATCAGGGAAATTTAGTCTGGCACACTTTTTTGAACAAATCCGTCTCGATCTACACCAGCCTGCTCGACAAAGATGGCAACCTAATTTTCGTTGGCTACAGTAATAGCACTTGGGGCAATCCCCTCAATCAGCCTAATCTAGTAAACGACAATGATGATGGCTTCATAGCCTTTATGGATACAAATACTGGCTCTACAGAATGGACTGCCTTTATTGGAGGAGATGGACACGATTTTATTCATGAATTAGTTATTGGGAATGCGCACCAATTTTATGTTATCGGCGGAACCGACAAAACCTTTGGAAATCCAATTAATGATGGAGGCGAGGACGGGATAATGAATTATTTTATTGCCAGTCTTTTCTGGCAATAAAAGGCGGTTCCCAGTTTGTGTATCAGCTAAATAGTAAAAGAAGGCGGTCACCTTTCGGTGACCGTCTCTTCATTACACTCCCAACTCCGCCGTGGACAAGAACTGCGGCGGCTTGCGTACCTTCGTGATCTGCTCGAACGCATACGCCAGCGCGATCAGGGTCGGTTCCTGCCAGGCTTTGGCGAAGAACGAAATCCCCACGGGTAAACCAAAGATATATCCCGCAGGCACGGTGATGTGCGGATACCCCGCCACCGCCGCGTAGGACGTGCTGTCCATGTCCCAGTTGCGGCCGCCGTCGCCGTTCACCAGGTCAATGGCCCACGAGGCTCCGCCCGACGGACACACGATGGCATGCAGGCGGTGTTTGCGCATCACGGCATCGATGCCCTCTTTGCGCGAGAGTTCGCGGTTCTTCGCCAGCGCGTTGAGATATTTTTTCGAGGTCAGCGGTCCCTTCTCTTGCGCCGCTTCCATGCGTTCCTGCCCGAAATACGGCAGAACCTTCGCGCGATTCTCCTCATTGAACTTGATCACGTCCGCCATCGAATGGACCTTCACCTGCGGTCCCAGTGCGCCGAGATAGGCGTTCAAGTCCGCTTTGTATTCGAACAGCAGAACCTCCAACTCGGTCTTGCCGAACGTGTCACTGGACTTCAATTCCACGTCGATCAAGATCGCGCCCGCCCCCTTCATCGCATCCAGACTCGACTCCATAATTTTCGCGACGCGTTTGTCGGAGCCGAACAACGTCCGTGCGACACCGATCCGCGCGCCCTTGAGACTGTCCGCTTTCAGGAACGCGGTGTAATCCGCCTGCCCTCGCTTCGCACTGGACCGCGTAGCGGGGTCCCGCGCATCAGGCCCAGCCATCGCCCCGAGCAGGATGGCCGCGTCCGCGACGGTACGCGTCATCGGTCCGGCCGTGTCCTGACTGTGCGCGATCGGGATAATGCCCGCACGGCTGACCAGCCCCAACGTGGGTTTGATGCCGACAAGTCCATTCGTCTGCGCAGGACAGATGATCGAGCCGTCGGTCTCCGTGCCGACTCCGACCGCCGCAAGATTGGCCGCAATGGCAGCGCCAGTCCCTGAGGAGGAGCCGCACGCCGAGCGATCCAAGGCATACGGATTGCGAGTCAAGCCGCCGCGCGAGGACCATCCGCTGGTGGAATTCTTGCCGCGGAAGTTGGCCCACTCGCTCAGGTTGGTTTTGCCCAAGATCAGCGCACCGGCCGCGCGCAATTTTTCCACGACACCAGAATCTCGTTTGGCATAGTTGCCTTCGAGCGCCAGCGACCCGGCCGTGGTCTGCATCTTGTCCGCGGTGTCGATATTGTCCTTGACGACGACGGGGATGCCGTGGAGAGGTCCACGCACGCGACCAGCCCCCCGCTCCGCGTCGAGGGAGGAGGCGAGGGTCAGCGCGTCGGGGTTGGTCTCGATGATCGAGTTGACCTGCTTGTCGAGCGAGTCGATCCGCTCGAGATAAAGTTCAGCGAGCTGACGTGAGGTCAGCTCGCCGGTATTCAGTTTCTGTTGGAGTTCAGCAATGGTGTACTCTTGCATTAGCGCCCGCCCCCGGTAATGTAATGCTCGAGCTGGTTGATCATGAACTTCTGGTAGTCCACCAATTCCTTGAGCGCGTCGCGGACGGAGATCAAGCCTGTGAGTTTGCCGTCATCGTACACGGGCAGGTGGCGGATGTTCTTGTCGATCATGATCGCCACACATTCATCCAGCGACTGGCCGCCCTCCACGTAGAGAACCTTGGTGGTCATGATGTCCTTCACCTGGGTATCGTGCGAGGTACGTCCCATCAGGTCCACGCGGCGCACGCAGTCACGCTCCGAGAGGATGCCCATCACTTTGCCGCCATCGATCACCATCACCGCACCGGCGTTCTTATCGGCCATCAACTTGAGGGCGTCGAACACGCTTGCATCCGAACCAACCGACCAAACTTCACTGCCTTTTTTGCGAACCATTTCGCGAACCGAGATCATACGGCCTCCTTGGGTTGGGTTACCAGATTGCTGAAAGTATAACCGAAACGGGCGTGGTAAAAAATGCCAAATTCATTTGGACGCAGGCAACTTGCCGAAACCAAACCGGTACAAGTAAAATGGGCTCACCCATCAAAACGCCCAGTTCAATTTGGGTGTTTGCATTTAAAGGAGAACCTATTCATGCGCTCAATAACTGCTTTCAAGTTCGTTTTATTTGCCGCCTTGATCTTATCCATGCTGGGCGGCATATTCAGCGCGGCCCCGGCGCAAGCCGCCGAACAGAGTTCTGGCTCCAGCGTTCCATTGATTACCCCGCCCTACAGCGGCACCGCCTTCCTCGACCCCGACATTATCAACGCATCCGATCCATCGGTTTTCGTTAGTTCTACGTACCTGGGTCGCGGCTATCGAAATATGTACGACCGCCGCGCCGACGCGACGATCCGGGTATATGCTTTTTTGTTCCGGGTTAGTTACAACGACGGCACGACCATTGAGGCGCAGGTAAATCCCGAGTTTGGCACTTCCGCCGCGGCAGGGATTGAAGCGCAAAAATACGGCCGCATGGCGGGCCAGTTGCCAGCCATCCTGCGCAAGAACATCAAGATGCTCTGGATCCACAAAGGCAATGCGGACTTCGGCGGCGCTCCCAATGCCATTGTGATCCACACAGACCGGGCTGTCGCATACGGCGACAACATCGAGGAAATTCTCATCCACGAATCTGCCCACACCTCGCTCGATGTGGATCATGCCGCCGCGCCAATCTGGCAGCTGGCCCAGTCGCTCGATGGGGAGTTCATCTCCGATTACGCCAACGAGTACCCGGACCGCGAGGACGTTGCCGAGAGTTTTCTCACATTCCTGGCGGTCCGCTACAAACTGGACCGCATTTCGGGCACAGACGCGACTACGATCCAGCAGACTATTCCGTGGCGCTTGGAATATTTCGACAACCAGCATTTCGACATGACCCCCGTGGCATCCACCATGTCTTTCACCTCACGCGGCGCAGAGGATGGCTGGATACTGGAATCGACCAGTTCCAGCGGAGCCGGCGGGGTGATGAACAGCACGAACACCACACTGCGAATGGGAGATGATTCTTCGAACAGACAATACCGTTCGATTTTGTCATTCGATACCAGCGCCCTGCCCGATACGGCCGTCATCACACGCATCACTCTCAACATTCGGCCCTCATCGGCGGGAGGAAATATCATCTCGCTCTTCCAGGGGATCATGATCGATGTCCGTGAAGGCACATTTGGTGCCCCGGAATTGGAACTGGCAGACTTTGATGCATACGGGGATGCGACGGTCGCCGATTCGTATCCCACGCTTGTGCGGGGCTGGTACCCGATCAACCTTTCGGACGCCGATCAACTCTTCAACGTAACCGGGCTGACACAACTCCGCCTGCGGTTCCAAGTGGAAAATTACGGATTGGGCGCAAACATCCTGCCGTTCTATAGCGGAAATACCAGCAGCGCTTATCGGCCGCAATTGATCGTGCAGTACTACATCCCGTAATGAAGCGAACACAAAAATGCCTCCCGCTTTCGGGAGGCATTTTTTTCGCAGAGCCTGAACGTACTACAACCCAACTTCCTTGTTGAACTCAACGATCAGTTCATCGATCTCGTCGGCCTGCTTCTGGACATCGGTCCAGTAGTTCGGCTCATACCACTGCTGTTGGATCTCCTCGTAGGTGCGTCCCTGTTGCTCGACCCAGGTGTAGTACTTGAGGTTGTGCACGCGGCGCTTGTCTGGGTAGCGCAGTTCGAGCATGTTGTCTGTGGATTGTTGCAGGATCCAGCGGGCATAGTCCGCGGCGGCAGTGCGCTCGGTATATTCGCCCATTTCGGCGCGCATCTCGTGGATGCGGCTGTGATAAAGCTCCATTGAGTCGGTCAGCACGGTAATGATGATATCGTTCTCATCCATCTCGTAGTACTTCGCCATCTTGATGGCGGTCAGCACGTTGGAGATGCCCGAGAAGCCGAGCAGGTCCAGTTGGGAAACAACTTTCTCGGGCACGCCCCGCTCGACGAGGTAGGCGCGTCCCGATTCTTCGTTGAACAGGCGCGAGATGTTGACCACGGCGTTATCGTCGACGGCGACCACGAGATCGGTGTTCTTGGTGTTGTGGATCCACGGCACGTGCTTGTCGCCGATGCCTTCGATGCGGTGCGCGCCAAACCCGTTCTCGAGCAGGGTCGGACATTGCAGGGCTTCGCTGGCGGCGATCTTGCTATCGGGGAAAAGTTTCTTCATGTAGTCGCCGCTGGCAATGGTGCCCGCCGATCCAGTCGCGGAGGTGATACCGCGGAAACGGTCCCCCGGTCGCGCCACGGCCTTGAAGACTTCCTCCATGGCATGGCCGGTCACTTCAAAGTGCCAGAGGTAATTACCGAATTCTTCGAATTGGTTGAATATCATCAGGTCCTGGCCGGACTTGCGCAACTCCCAGCACTTGTCGAAGATCTCTTTGACGTTCGATTCGGAGCCGGGGGTCTTGATCGTCTCACCCGCGACTGTGGAAAGCCACTCGAAACGTTCACGCGACATTCCTTCGGGCAGGATGGCGATCGAGTCACAGGCCAGCAAGGCGGAGTCGTAAGCACCGCCGCGACAGTAGTTACCAGTCGAGGGCCATACGGCCTTTTGGGTGGTCGGGTCGAATTGACCGGTCACAAGGCGCGGTACGAGGCAGGAAAAGGCAGCACCGACCTTGTGCGCGCCGGTCGGGAACCACTTCCCCTCGAGGGCAATGATGCGCGCCGGGACACCCGTCAGTGTGGACGGAAGCTCGAAATAGTTGACCCCGCCAAACGTCCCGCCCGAGGCGACCGGCTGATTGTGCCAGTTAATGCGGAAGAGGTTGCGGGGGTGAATGTCCCAAAGTCCGATCCCTTTCAATTCCTCTTTCACTTTCGCGGGAATCTTCGATGGATCTTTCATCTGGGCATAAGTGGGGATGATGATGTTGCGCTCCTTCGCGCGTTTGATCGCGCGGGTGCGGCGAGACTTGTCAACAGTCAGGTCAATGGTGGTCATGGCTGCCTCCTGGGAAAGTTGTCTGACAACTAGTATTATATCTCACAATCCAGAAAATAGCGCACGTAAAATGCGAATCGCGTATT
>CAYNQA010000207.1:0-6085 GCA_964399225.1 uncultured Anaerolineaceae bacterium | reverse complement strand
GTCGTCTGCGCCGCAAGCGGAGAGGAGCAGGCTAAATACCACGAACATGGATAGAACGAACAAAAGGGAACGTTTCTTCATGGTAACTCCTAAATGGGATGGGGTAGATAAGATAACACACGGGTGCCGAATTTGTCGCGCTACGCGGATAGAAACTTCATCATTTCACCGTGCACAAGGTCCTCGTGTGCCATGAAACAGTAGTGATGTCCGCCGGGGATGACGATAATCTTTGCTTGCGGGAACCTGCCCTGGAATTCTGCAATGAGCTCGCGCAGGAACGGCTGCCGGATCTCACGGTCGAATGTTTCGTAGGCGCTTTTTTGTTCCTCCGAGTATCCATCAAAGCGTTTTCGTTTTCGGTCGCCGATGAAGTACAAGATCGGGATCGGGACATTGACCTGTTTTGGGACGTAGCCGGTGATCAGGTTGTCGATCATCATGCCTGAAACAAACTCAGGCATCCTGTCCACGTAGATCCCTTCCTCGTTCATTTTCACGCCGTGGGCATATTCCTCATCCCACACTTCACTCCAGATCTCATCAAACTCGGGGACCGCCTTTCGTTCGTTGGCAATATATTCCTGAAGGGTGCGCGGGGCGGGTGGTTCTTCACGCGGGATCTGCACATTGCGGAGCGGGTTCTGTGCCATGACCGAACCTTCTTTGCGGCGGTCATCCAGGGCATCGAGGTAGATCATTTTTTCCACGCGTTCGGGATGCGTCCCTGCGAAGTGGGTGAGTTCAACGCCCGCAATGGAATGACCGGCCAGGCTGGCCTTCTCGATGTGCAGTGCATCCATGAATTGACGGATGTCTTCGACGAGCGTGTCGGCGTCGTAACCCGCTGCGGGGTAGTCTGAGTCGCCGTGTCCACGGCGGGTGAGGGCCAGCACGCGGAAGCGGTCCGCGAAGAGGGGTGCAAATCCGCCGTAGATGTAGGCGGACGACCCCATTCCGGTCAGAAAGAGCAGTGTCGGGCCGTTGCCGCCCCAATCGAGGTAATGGAGGCGGATACCGTTGACCGTGACGAAGTTGCTTATTGGTTTCATCACTTGCTGCCGTTTGCCATGAGGCTTTCGATCTCTTCGATGGTGACCGGGATCGCCGCGGAAAGGTTCTCACAGCCCTCGGCGGTGACCAGCACGTTATCTTCGATGCGCAAGCCGATGCCCCATTCGCGGACGTAGATGCCCGCATCCACGGTGAAGATCATGTTCTCCGCGATCGGTTCGTCATACCCACCGATGTCGTGCGTGTCCAAGCCGACATGATGTACCGCTCCATGCCAGACATATTTTCCGATGTCGGAAATATCATTCAGCAGACCGAGCGCCTTGAGGCCTTCGAACGAGACCTGGCGGATGATCGGATTGAGCGATTGGAACGACACGCCCGGACGGATCGCGTCCATCAGCGCGCGATTCGCGGCATAGGCGACCTGATACAACTGCGCCTGCCGTTCGCTGAAGCGTCCGTTCGCGGGGAAGACGCGCGAGATGTCGGTGCAGTATTCATCGTATGCCGCGCCGACGTCCGACAGGATCAACTCGCCGTCGGTAATGACGGAGGTAGGGGTAGTGTAGTGCAGGTAGAAAATGCGCTCGCCTCCCGCAAGGATGGACGGAAACGCTGTGCGGCGTTCGCCATGCCTGGCAAGCTCATGATCGAATTCGGCTTCGAGCTCGTATTCCATCAGGCCTGGCTTTGCGATGTGCATCAAACGGCGGATGCCCGCGTTCGTGATGGTCATGGCCTTGCGTACGGCTTCGACCTCCTCGGGCGCCTTGATCTTGCGCATCGCGGCCAGAAGCGGATAGCTGTTCTTGATCGTGACGTGCGGGTGCCTGCCTCGAATTTGACTGGCGAAGTCGCGTTCGAGATCGAAGAAGCGCTCTGATGTGTGAGTATCGAAGCACAGCCAAACGGTGCTGAAGTTTTGATACGAAAGCAGTTCGTTCACGGCGCCATTCAGATGTTCGATATCCTCGATCGCTTCCACGCCGCTGAGTTGATTCAGCTCGGCTTGCGTGAAGCGCCTGCCGGTCCAGATCTCCTGCGCGGCGTTTGGCAGGGTGACGAATAGCCGCTCTTTGATGGTGCCGTTCTTCTTTTGCAGTAACAGCGCGGACCGTTCCTGCTTGACGCCTGTGAGATAAAGGAAGTTGCGGTTGGCAAAGAAGGGGAAATGCTCATCGGCGGTTTTGAGCACACTTTCGCCGCTGAAGAACAGCATGAGCTCGCCATCCGCCATGCGGGCGGAGAGTTTCGACCGATTCCCAACGTAAAAACTTTGGTTCATTTTTTCTCCATGAAGCCGGTTCGGCTTTGAAAAAGGTGGAAATTCTTCTCATCCTGCGCTGGCGACAGAATCAAAAAACCGCAGGACGGGTCACGCCTGCGGTTGAACGTCAAATGGAACGACAGAGCTGTCGTTACCATCTCACCTGCGGAGGCGCGCTCGAACGGACCTGGTTGATCGTATTCATTTCTGGACGTGCCTCCTTTCTTTATGGATGGGATGGGTCGTATTTTATGGGAAGGTGTACGATGTGTCAAGAAAACGCAGGTTTTGGGATTGGGAATTATCCCTGTCCAATTCTCACTGGCGCAATAGTATTCGCCCAAACCAGATCGTCCAGATGGGATACAGGACATACGTCCCTAGAAATCCCAGATAGGAGGCGCCGAGATACCAGGGCAGGGACTCCATCGTGTCGACGCGCGCCAAAATTCCAGGGATGCCGAGCAGGCCCATCGTCATGAATGCACCGACGACGATGCCATACACGACCAGGCTGTGCGGCAGGTTGTCCACGGATAGCAGGGAATAGCATAGCGCCGCCAGCCACAGACCGATGAGCGCGTTCCCAACTCCGGTATACCAGCCCGCCAACACAAAATCGGTGTAGCCGAAAATGATCAAAGCCGAGCCGATGATGGTAAAGACCGCGCCAACCACCACGAGTACAAGCGTGACCTGACTCATCCATGGCGAGCGTGTGTGAAATTCCGAATACAACATCCACGCCAGAGCTACGCTCAAGATTCCGATCAGTGCGTTGAACACATCGTTGACCGTGCCAAAGCGCCCGTTGACGGTGTACATCAGGATGAGAAATAGTACCGCCAGAATGGTTGAGCCCCCAACGGCGATCGCCGTCCAGCCGAGCGTGGACGGCGAGAAATTGCTTGTTGTCAGTATTACTCCTAAAGGTGATTGACGTATGGAATTGTTCGCCCGGGACTGGAGTGTAGCAGGTATTCGGAAACGTGCCGATTCAAAAGCCCCGGCCGGGGAGACGCCGAAATATCGTGTAAGAAGTTTCGCTTTTCTCGATCAACCTGATTTCCCTTATTCACGATCGAAAAGGGTATCCATCACAAGAAATCAACTTCACATAGAGCTAATAGGCAGCGTTTTGTGTGCGTAACAGTCCGTTGCTAACGTTGACGAGAAAAAAGACTCGGCGCATTAACAACCACACCTACTCCCATTGCCAGCAAATAGACCCAACCCAGCGGCTTGGACAGGTCGAAGCTGGGGAGGAAGCGCGCCAGGGCGATCAGTTGGAGAACACAAAACGCCAGCATACTTAGGCGTGCACTCAAGGTGTTCGAGGAGTTGTTTTCGCGGTTGATGGTCACACAGGCTACACCGAATGCAACAAACCATGCGCTGATGGCGCGTGCGGTCAGCGGGGTTAATGCCCAAGGCCAAAATGGAATGATGCTGTTCGGTACAAGGAATAACAGGAAACCTGCCGCGAGAAATACGATCGCTTGAAACAGATTCCCGTATCGGACCCAGGCCGGGAGGGGTTTCGCCCCCATGGTCTGATCCTTGCTGCGGCCGAAGGCGATCCAAATCCATACAAACAGAAAAGGAGTGACAGCGTAGACAATGATCCAGACCCAGGTAACGAAGCGAGTCAAGAACTCGGGGCTGTTCAAGTGAAATTTATCGAGATGAAGGAAGGTGGCGATTCCCAAAATTCCTGTTGCCGCCAGGGCGGTCAGACCGGTTGTCCGCGCAGATACGATCGTATCCTCCCACCAGTTCCGATACGCGTACACCATCGCCGCCCAATATCCCGCCCCTAAAAATGCGGCGGTGAGCGGAAGGGAGATCGTCCAGGCAAAGTAAACGTCCGTATGTTCGGAGAGGATAAAGAGTTGAACGCCTGCGATAAAGAGCAAAGGAAGCGCCACGAACCGTACGAACCAACGAGTGAATGGTGTGCCTGTCTTAGACATGATGAAATCCTCCAACGGTAAAGTCACAAAGTTTAGGGGCAATATACAATAAAACACTGATGATGAAGGATGGGTACACAGAAAACCCATCGACCGAGAAGCCTCGTTCTATGTGGAATGGGCAGGGGATAGGTTCAATCCACCATCAGCGTCTTGGACAAATTCCCCGGAAAATCGGGGTCAGACCATCTCTAGTCTTAATTTAGGATCGGTCTTTCTATTAATCAAGATGAGATCGATATCTTTGATAACCTCCTGGCAATATGTTCGATATGACGCGTATCAGTTCCGCAGCATCCGCCCATGAATTTTGTGCGGAATGAGTGGTGAGCGTCCAGCATCAAATCTGCGAGAACATCGGGTTCTTCAGTAATCAATTCCGTCTCGTCATTAAGTTCTTCAGGGCGTAGATTAGCGGTGTTTGCCTGATAACTCAGTATGCGTTGACTGTAAGTCGTGTGCTCTTTTTCGAGAGCATGCATTGCCTTGGAAAATATCTTGGGGTGAACGCAGTTGACCGCATACCCAATGGGCGGCGTGGATGCTGAATTATCGATCATATCCATGGCTGTTCCCAAGGGTGTGCCATCGAGCACAGTTCCGTTATCGTAGATGACAAAACTCAACATGTAAGGCAACCCAAGTTTGGACATGGCAGCCGCGATGCCCTGCGCTTCAGACACAGCGGGGAGTGTTGCCGCATAGAGAAAATCCAAGCCGCCCTCAGCCAACGCGGACAACTGCTTTGCGTGGAATGACTCAGCCTCTGTTTTTGATAAAGCCTCTTCGGGCTTGTAGGCATCCCCGCGTGGGCCTATCTGTCCGCAGATGAAAATGTTCATCGAATCGCCGTATCCAGCCCGAAGTTCCGAAAGGAAACGTACGTTGTCTTGATTCACTTTGTTTCCTTTGAAGCTCGATGATTCGATCCGTTCAGCGGTTGCCCGCCAGGTGTCTGTCATGATCAGTATGGGTAGGTGATATGTTTGAGCGACATCCACATACTCGCGGTGGATGCCTTCAAGGATACTTCTGGCATAGTCGTTGTAGATCAGGGAAGCGTGGAAGATGTGGGAGTCATATTCAACGGCGGGGTTTCTGCGCAGCCGCTCAAAAACGGAACCCTCTGAGAGCGCGACAGATGTATTGCTTGTGTTGGTGACAAACTCTTTAAAATCCATGTGATGCTCCTCAAACCGATAAAATGAACATTCTTTTATATTGAACACGGACTGGCTGGAAATGTTGCTTTGGTAGTAACGCGTTTGGCAGGTATTAACATCAAATTCATTTTGTGCCGAATCCGTTTCAGAGTCCCTTTATCAATCCACCATCAACGTCTTGGACAAATTCCTCAGGAAATCAGCCCCCACCTGCCTCCCCCAAATGCGACAGTGTTGGTACTCTGCCAACGCGAAAATTCATGTCGCATTTGGAGGAGGTGCCCCTGAGTAGCGGGGCGGAGGGGGCTAATCCACCGTCAATGTCTTGGACAAATTCCTCGGGAAATCGGGATCGAACCCGCGCATCACGGACATGTGATACGACAGCAACTGCAACGGCAGGACACCCAACAGCGCCGCGATCTGCGGATCGGATTTGGGGAGCACAATCACGTCGTCCGCGTTGGCGCGCAGGCGGGCATCTTCTTCGGCGATGACGATCGTGCGTGCGCCGCGCACTTTCACCTCGTTGAGTCCGCTGACGATCAACGGGTTCGCGCTGCCATCCGAAACGAAGATGATCGGGAAGCCTTTGCTCACGGCAGAGAGAGGTCCGTGTTTGAACTCGGTCGAGAGCATCCCTTCGCAGTGGGCGTAGGTGATCT
>CAYNQA010000206.1:0-6088 GCA_964399225.1 uncultured Anaerolineaceae bacterium | reverse complement strand
TTGCCTCCATGCCGCTTCCAGATCGAGAGTGCCTGTAATGCATACGCTGTTTCTTCAGAAGTAGATTCGGCATAAAATCCCCAAGAACCATTATCATTTTGACGAGATAAAAGCCATTGTACCGAATTATCAACCAATTCACGATGAAAATCACTGCATGTCATGATGGCATGGGCGGTAGTGTAGAGCGGAGATGTCTGCCATTTATCAAACCAAAAAGAATCCATCGTGCGTGTGCGAAGGAGGTATTGAATTACTTTTTCGACCAGCGGGTGCGATTCCTTCAGGCCCATTTGGCGAAGCGCACCAAGAAAATGAACGTTTGTGCTGACCGAATATGTGATTTCGAGTGGATAGGTGCGAAAGTGATCACGTTCTTCAAATTGTAGCAATGTTTCAAAATCGACTTTATAACCGAAACGTGACAAAACATCAAAAGTCAAGCTTGTATCATCACCATCAGACACGCTATGCCCATCGGTAAAGCCAACCCCAAGTAAGGGCTTCCAAGCAGACTTCAAGGCATCTAGATGGGGTTTACAAGCATCAAAAACAGCAGAATCTAAACCATCAATATAACTAATATTCCATAAAACCCATGCTCTTTCACAAATCTCGAATGGCATGGCCATTGGCGTGCCGCCATCGGCATCCACAACACTGCGCAGATACATCAATGCAGCGGAATCATCCGGCCGAACGCGAGCTAAATAGTAAGCGGTAGCTGAAGGGCTATGGCTGACCGAGCCATCCGCTTCTTGAAGATTATCGGTATCCAGCATAGCCTGAGCATCTGTCCCGGCCATTTCGGCGGAGAAGGATGCTGTCATAGTACGGTCTATTTTCCGATTCTTGAGGATAGCTAACTTAGCATCGCGTTGTTTCGCCAACCGGCCCAGAATGCGATCTCCTTGCCGTTTAACGATTCCAAGCGACTCTGCTTCTGCAAGCAGGGTTGGTACGATCATTTCAAACCCAGCCGTGGCACCATTGGGATCAGCCATGAGTCCGCGTGTTGCATCGGAAGTGATACGCTCTAACGCTTCTAAGCCGGCATCTATTTGTTGGCGATCCCGGGCACGGCGGCCTCGCTGAGTTAGAGCAAGCATGGCTGCAAGAGTGGAAATCACGCGATCATGGTAGTAATATGGGGTCTCGGCTCCCCAACTCCCATCGGGAAGTTGATGCTCAGTTAACCATTCTAGCGCGCGGTTGCTAAGGTCGCGATCAACATCGACGAGGCGCGCTACCCATGCTGTATCGTAGGCAGTCGGGGATATATGTCCTGGACCATTATTTATTAATAGATCGAGCAGTTCAGTTTGCACAATACCTCTCAATTATTACTTCCATAATTTTGGAAACCACAATCCGGCTCTCAGTTCACCAACACCAATGGTATTTTCGCAATTGTCATTATAAAATTTACGCAACATCATCCAGTCTTCGTGATTGAGCGATTCATAAGAAGGCTCAACTACGTGGCGGGAGACCAGGTGATCGTACAAAATGGCTCGGAGTTGTTGCGTATCCAGGTAATGCGACGGCGCAACTGTGAAGTACAGATCCTCCTCCCCGCTGGCAAGGAGGGGGTAATCAAATGCGGCGAGTTTATCGAAGCCGATAAAAAAACTGACCGGGTTGACCGGTTCGCCGTAAACCATCTCCACCATTTCGTTTCGCGTCGGGATGCGGGAATGGGTCTGGTGAAATTGAACCGCGAGGGCCGAGCAGGTTTCGGTCAGGTCGGAAGCGAAGATTCCAAAGAAGAGACGCGCACGGTTATGGCGCAAGGTACGCTCGGTGAGCGAGTCGAATATATTCACCAGCGAAGCGAATTCGGTACCGGCGAGTTCGCGGCGGTAATCTCCGTAAAAGCGAACGCGAACTTGATGCTCATCATAAAAACGTAAAAACTCGGGGTGTTCGGCGATCCTTCGCAGGCCATCTGCCAGCATGCGGCGCGTGTAAACATCACCGCGGCGGAAAAGCTCGGAGCCAAAGATCGGGGTGAGCAAGGTATCTACGCCGTGATCGAAAAAGAGGCGGTACAGTTCGATATGACGCGTCTGGGAGATATCCATGTATGCGCCGAGCGGATCGGCGCTGCGCGCAGCCTCCGGGTGTTCCAGCAAAAACCAGCGGCGCGTGCCGTTAATCGGAAAGACAGCCACCTGCGGGCCGGAGGCGCGCACAATATCTGCTGCCTGATCTGTGGGTAGTGTGACAAATTCATCCAGTGAGATCATCGAATGCCCTTTCGGGTGGAAAAGAAGCGCGGAACGCGTTTCATATATTCGCTATAGCCGGGCAGTGTGCGTGAAAGCAGGTCTTCCTCCTGGCGCGCAGCACGAGTGAAATCCCAAAGCACATAGACAAACCCAAGCAGCGTAGTAAGCGCGGGCGAAAGAAGGAACAAGCCAATGGACAATAAAAAGAATGAGGTGATGACCGGGTGGCGTACATACGCATATGGACCGCTCTGGATGACGCGGTGATCGGATTGCACCTCCACCCGTTCGGCATAGAATTTTTGCAGATGCAGCCGTGACCAAATATGAATAGCGAAGGAAGAGAGGCAAAACAACAGGCCGATACCTTGGATCCACATACCCCAGCCTTGACTGGTGGATATCCCGAGATAGGGAAAGAACCATGGCTGCAACACAACAAGAGCGGCTCCGCAGATCGTGAGCAGTGTGTAATCCCAAGCCCAACCCTTGCCTGCCTGTCGTTCACGGTCGTAACGCAGAAGGAAAAAGAAATCGATGGCATAAAACACCACGATGACAGCCAAAAGCAGTGAAGAAAGCGGGAGGCCAATGATCATGAAACCGATTCTCTCAGGCCAGCCTTTGAGCCAGCCAGTTTAAAAATGAAGAGCTCGAAAATATGCCGGTGTGATTGTTGGTTTCCAATACGAAACCAAGCCGGCGTTTAACGTCATATGCGCCACTGCCAAGGCGCAGGGTGTTCACATTGCGCTCGATGGCTATTTGCAAACTACCGTAAATCAATAAAAAATAAGCATACTGTACATCATAGGCCAAACCGAGAGCGGCGGCGAGCATCACACCATTGTCTTCAAGTAATACGCCACAGCCCACCAGGCGGCCCCGCTGGCGCACCTCCTGCCAGATCCCGCCCACCATCGAAACATTCGCAAGCAAAGCAGGGATCCACGGATTTGGCGCGGCGTGGAATTTTTTCTCCACGGCACGGATGAGCGGCAGTGCTTCATCAATATTTGGAACAACGGCATGCACCGAATATTCGAGGCCGAGAGATTGCGCCTCACGTTGAACACGTTTGTAATGCTGACGTCCATGCTTATCGGTGCTGGCGAGAAAAGCGTCAAACGAATCCCAATGGACCTCGAGGCGGGTGCCCGGGTCTGAAACTTCTGCCACGGTCAAGCCGGGCCAATCGAGGTCAGGGGTGTCGAGAAAGTCGAAGAGGAGGAAGGATCCGCGATTCTCATCGAGCAGGGACAGACCGGTTTTGTAAAGTGCGTTGCGAGCTTTGTTGTGTAAAACAGGGTCTTCAGGGAGCACGAGGCCTGTCCAATTGGCAAGCGGAGCTCGGCAGATCAAGAGCGGTCGGCGACTCAGAAAAGCGGAGACGGAAGTCCGCATGAGGGGAGATAAAGGCAACGGTTCGGAGGGCACCCGCCAAAACGTCGCGCGTGAGGCGGGCTTTCCATCCAGATAGAGGTGGGCATGGAACGACTCACAGTCGGACATGACCTGCTCGCCGAAACGCATCCAACGCTGACTGGCGAACGGATGCCCGTTTCCGAGCGCATCCCACACGGATGGATCGGTTTCATCCGCGCGGCGGGAGATGTGCAGGGTGAATCCGTCCAGTGGCCTCACTAGGATATTTTACCTGCCTGTCAGCCTCGCTGTGTTGCGAAAACTTTACAGAAATATCAGTCGCGCAGACGCAGGAGGATGACGCCGGCAAAGACCAGCGCGCCGCCCATGATCTGCGAGGTGCTGAGCGTTTCACCGAGGAAGAGAAATGCCCAAATTGCGGTGAGAATCGGTTCGAGGGTGGCAATCAGGTTCGATACTGTGGCAGGCAGGTACTTCAAGCTCAACGTGTAAAGCCCAAATCCACCCAATGTGGGACCAATGCCGAGGAGGATCAGGATGGTCCAGCCGGGCAGGGAATCGCCCAGCCAGAGTATCTCTCCCAATACAGGTTTTGCAAACGCAAGATCGGCTGCGATGTTGAAGAAAAACAGAAAGACCGTGGCAATGCCAAAGCCGTAGAGCAAGGTGGTCCAAGAGTCGAGGCCGCGATTGGAGGCTGATTTACCCATCAAATTGTAAAAAGCAAAAGCCAGGCCGGTCGCCAGCCCGAAGAAAACGCCGGTGGCGTTCGCCTGCCACGCAGAAGCGTCGAGGGCATTCGAGATGAAGACAATACCCATAATGCTCAAACCGAGCGAGACCAGCTTTACGAGCGTGATCTTTTCCTTGAGCAGCCAATGACTGAGGATTGCGGTGAAAGCCGGGGAACTGAACGCAAACACAGTTGCCACCGCCGCCCCGTTGAATTGGACGGAAAAGGTCCATGCACTATTGAAGACAGAGACCACAAATCCAAACAGCACCATAAAACCAACCGCATCACGCGGGATTCTGAGACGGGAGCGCGAAAAGAGCAGGAAGACCATGCCCAGTGCCAACGACAGGAAGAGGTCACGCCAGAAGGCAAGCACCAGCGACGGCAGCGCATATGTGCGGTTGAGATAACTGATGATGACACCTGTGCTGGACCACAAGACTGTGGCGACCAGGGCGATCAAATAACCGCGGGAAGAGGAAGATGATGACAAGGTAACTCCGTGAGCGGACGATAAAACAGGCACCGTGAAACCCGATGCCTGTCTGGTAATGTCTGGATTGTAACCGCAATCAGGGTTTACGGTGCATTGCGGTGAACGATGCCCTTCTGCCAGGCAAAAACCGCCACCTGGGTTCTATCAGCAAGGTGTAATTTGCTGAGGATATTGCTCACATGGCCCTTGACCGTATTTTCACTGATAAACAACTTTGCGGAGATTTGCGTGTTCGAAAGGCCGTTCGCGATCAGTTTTAGCACATCGAGTTCACGCTCGGTCAATTCCGCGATCAATTGGGGCTCCTCGCCATCTTCTCCGCGCAAGTTTTGCAGAACACGGGAAGCCACGCGCGGGTGCAAAGTCACCTCGCCTTGAATGGCGCGATGCAGTACGTCCACAAGTTTTTCCATCTTCATGTCTTTCAGGATATAGGAGATGGCACCGGCTTTGAGGGCCGGGAAGATGTGGATGTCCTCATGGTAGGAGGTAAGCACGACCACCTGTGTGCGAGGGCTGACCTGTTTGATGCGACGCGTGGTCTCGATGCCGTCCATGCCGGGCATGATCAGGTCCATCAGAACGATATCGGGGATCAATTCGGAGACGAGCGAAATGGCTTCCTCACCGGAGGAAGCTTCACCGACTACTGTAAAGTCGGGGAGCGTCTCCAAATAGGAGCGCATGCCGTTGCGAACGACCTCGTGGTCGTCAACGATCAGGATGGAGATGGACTTCTTCATTTGCGGATTCCTCCACGACAAAATAATTCGGAGCCAGCGGGGCTTCTATGCAAACACGTGTGCCCTTGCCAGCCTCACTTTCAAATGTGACCCGCCCGCCAATGCTCTGGATCCGCTCGCGGATCGAACGGATGCCGACACCCGGCAGTTGGGACTGGACATTGAAGCCGCACCCATCGTCTGCGATAACGGCGTAAAGCATTTCGCGATCGTAACGAAGTTCCACTTGCACCCGTTGGGCGCGGCTGTGACGGGCGACGTTCGCCAATGATTCCTGAATGACGCGATAGATGGCCTGTTCCACTTTCAAGTCCAGGCGGTGAGGCGCGTCGATGACCAAGTCGGCTTGGGTATCATTACGGTTACCCCATTCGAAGACATACTCGCGGACTGTGGCAGCCAGACCGTTTTCCATCAGGGCAACAGGATACATTTCTTGAATCAGGAAGGTAAGCTCCTGAATTACCTCGGCAACGAGGTTTTCAGCCTCGAGCAA
>CAYNQA010000205.1:0-6100 GCA_964399225.1 uncultured Anaerolineaceae bacterium | reverse complement strand
CGCGGATTTCCTTGATGCGGCCTTCGATGTCGCCCTTCTTGCCCTTGCCGCCGACAATGGTGGTGTTTTCCTTGTCAGCCACAACCTTCTCAGCCTTGCCGAGGTCTTGCAGGGTGGCGGTTTCGAGCTTGCGGCCGGTCTCTTCGGAAATGACCTCGCCGCCGGTGAGCTTGGCGATGTCGTGGAGCATGGCCTTGCGGCGATCGCCAAAGCCAGGGGCCTTGACCGCCAGCACGTTCAACATGCCGCGCAGTTTGTTGAGCACGAGGGTGGCCAGCGCTTCGCCGTCGATGTCTTCAGCGATGATGACCAGGTCGCGCTTGCCGATCTGGACCATCTTCTCGAGGATGGGAACGATGTCCTGGGCGGCGGAGATCTTCTTCTCATTGATGAGGATGTACGGCTCGCTGATGACAGCCTGCATCTGCTCGGTGTTGGTGATGAAGTACGCAGAGATGTAACCGCGGTCGAACTGCATGCCTTCGACGAACTCGGTTTCGAACTGCATGGACTTGGACTCTTCGACGGTGATAACGCCGTCTTTGCCGACCTTGTCCATCACATCCGCGATCAGGCCGCCGATCTCGGCGTCTGCGGCGGAGTTGGTAGCCACGGAAGCGATCTCTTCCTTGGTGTCGATCTTGGTCGACATTTTCTTGAGCGACTTGACGATCTCTTCGGTGGCCTGCTCGATGCCTTTCTTGAGCAGCATCGGGTTGTAGCCAGCGGCCAGCGCCTTGAGGCCTTCGCTCACGATGGCGTGGGCGAGGACGGTGCTGGTGGTGGTGCCATCACCGGCGATGTCGTTTGTCTTCTGGGCGGCTTCCTTCAGGAGCTGGGCGCCCATATTCGCAAACGGGTCTTCGAGCTCAATTTCCTTGGCAACGGAAACACCGTCGTGAGTGATGGTGGGGGAGCCGAACTTGCGGTCCACAGCCACGTTGCGGCCTTTGGGGCCGAGGGTGGCGGAAACCGCGTTGGCAACAATGTCAATGCCTTCTTTGAGGCGACGACGAGCGTCTTCAGAAAATACGAGTTGTTTAGCAGCCATGGGAACTTCCTCCTATTAGTCCAGGATCGCGAGCAGGTCGCTCTCGCGCAAAATGAGATACTTCTTGCTGTTCATCTTGAACTCAGTGCCGGAATACTTGGCATACAGCACCTTGTCGCCGACCTTCACGTCCATTTCGATGCGGTCGCCTTCGTCATCGCGCGCACCGGGACCAACAGCCAAAACCTTGCCCTGCTGGGGCTTTTCTTTGGCAGTTTCGGGCAGGACGATGCCGCCCGCGGTGACTTCTTCCTGTTCGATGGGTTCCACGACCAGGCGATCACCAAGGGGTTTGAGAGACAGTTTCGAGCTCATGAGAAAACCTCCGGGGAAAATTGAGAGTATTTACACAATAATTAGCACTCACGACTATCGAGTGCTAAAGGTGCCCAAATAATACTTGTGATTTTGAGGCAAGTCAAGAGAATTGGAAAAACTCTTACAAAACTTTGACACACAGTCCCCCACCGTGGCGCGGAGTGCCATGCCGCGAAAACATTGGGCGGGATGGTATCCCGCCCACAAAAATTCGATTACGGCGTCGGTGTCGGGGTGACCTCACCCGCTTCAGGCGTGGACACGGAAGCGGGTGTCTCCGTAGCGGGCGCAGATCCCACCCCCAACCCGGCACAGATGATCTCGGCCGTCTGTACGATGCCTGGCACGCTTGGGTCGGCTAGGCGATATTCCTCGTCCGACTGATAGTAGGCCCAGACCTCATCCATGACGGCCAGCGCTTCGCCGCAATAATTGGCCTTGGGGCGGCTGAGCGCAGACAGCACAGAACCATAAGTGAAATAGTAAACCATAGTGGAAGAGGAAAGCGGCAGGCCAACGACCGCCGTGCCCGAGTCCCCGGCCGCACAGCCGCCACGACCGTCACACGATTCTTCGGCAGTGCATCCGCGCACAGCGCATTTGAGCGCAGGAATGGACCCTTCATAGTTGCGCGACTTGAAGAATACAATGCCAAGTTGGCCGTAGGTGTCGGCGTTGGATGGATCGAACTCAAGCGCCTTCTGGACATTGATGGCAGCCGCAAAGTAGTCGCCGGTCTGCGAGTAGGTTTTGGCGATGGAGAGATAAGGGATCGGGTCTTGCACGCCCAGCACTTCGTTGATCTGCGCGGCGCGTGCAAAATACTCGAGCGACTTTTCATAGAGAACCAGCGCTGAATCCTCATTGAGGCTGCCGAAAGCAAGGCGGCGGTAATTTGCGCCAGCGCGCAAATATAGAAAAGTCATGTTGGGAGTGAGAGCAATGGCTTTATCGTATTCTTCGATGGCTTGGTTGTATTGTCCCAGCGTTTCGAGCAAGTATGCATACACGCGATGCACATCCATCAAAGTTGCCGCATCTTCACGCTGAAGTGCCTGCTCCATGTATTGCTGGCCTTGTGTCCATTTTTGCTGATCGATCAGGATTTCGGCATAGAACACCAGCGCAAGCGTATTCTGATTATCCAACAACAATGCGCGGGAGGCCTCGGTTTCGGCCTCGGCCAGATAGGCCTGCACCTGCTTCTTGTCGACAAGAGTGGAACTGGCGTTCCAGTCCAGAACGAAAGCGCGGATGGCATGAACCGTGGAATCATCGGGTGCAAGTTCCGCGGCCTGGTTGATCGACTCGAGCGCCTCGGTCAGACGGGTGAGACGTTCCTGGTCGGTGGTCAGCAACGCAGACGAGTAGGTCTGGATGCGGGCCAGCTTGGCCCAGATCTCAGCGTTGGATGGGTCCACGCGCACGGCTTCGCGGTAGGCATCGATTGCGCCGTTCAGATTACCGGCGGTGAAGAGCGCATCGCCTTCGAGCGCATATGATTCGATCGAGCGCGTTGGAGTGGGCGTGGGCAAAAAGAGCGGTTTGATCTCGCCCTGGTCCAATTGGCGGATGAGCCAGATGCCGCCAAGGATGAACACGATCATAAAGAACAGGCGGTAAATGTTCGTGCGCGGTCGTTGATAGAAAAGGTTTCTGCGGGGAGGAACGTTCATTGGGCTGGGGTGGGAGTAATGGCCGGCGCGGGAGTTTCCGCTGCGGGCGTGGGCGTGACCGAGAGATTCGCCTCGCAGATCTTAATGACCTCGTTCGCATTCGCGACGGCGATCTCGTCACCGGGCACACGTCCAAGGATCTGCTGGGCTACTTGCAATGCTTCGCCGCAACGGTTCAAACGCGCCAGAGCAAGGCCGTAAGTGAAATAGTATTCCACCACACGAATTTCAGTGGAAAGCGTGAGCTTCTCAATGGGCTGACCATCCTCGGTCTTGCCGCCATTGATCACAAAGCCAAGCTGATTCACAGCTTCCACCCAGTCCACGTTGCGATAGAGCATGACACCATAATTCCCGCGTAAGCTGGGATCGGTCGGTGCATCGTTCACCGCCGACTGGGCAAACTGTGCGGCCTTGGCAAACTCACCAATGGATGCATACGTGCGTGAGATGAGCAGGTCCGGTGTGGGATCGGAGGGATTGAGCGCATTGGCGCGCGTGAACTCCTCAATGGCTTGATCGTACACGCTCAGAAAACGGTAGGTACGCCCCAGCGCAAGGTGGAGGTCGGGGATCTTGTCGTTGAGTTCCACTGCGGCTTTATAAAACTCAATGGCTTCCTGATAGTTGCCGGTCGCTTCCAGAATATATCCGCGTGCGCGATTGGCTTCGATGGTGTTCGGGGCAAGCGAGAGCGCCACACGCGATTCCTCGGCGGCTTTGGCCAGGTCATCGAAGCCGCCCACCCCAGCCTGATACGAATCGACCAGGATTTCAACGTAATACGCATGAGCGATACCGTTGTTCGGGTCAAGGTCCATGGCGCGCTGAACGCTATCCAATGCACCCACATAGTCGCCTTGAAAATCGAGAGACCAGGCCAGCACCGCATGCGCCATGGAATTATTGGGATTCAACAAGATGGCATTCTCTGCGCTGGCTTGCGCATCGGCATACTGACCGGCAAAGACTTGCACCTGCGCCATGGACACATAAATGGAATCACCCTGCGGGTTCGAACGCAAGGCTTCTTTATACAAGTCGATCGACTGGAGCAGGTTGCCCTCATCGAAAGCCCGCTGGGCCTCGGTCACAAAAGACTCTGGCGAGCGGGTGGGCGTCGGCGAAGGGACGAACGGGGGCGGGATGGTGGGCACCACCACCCGCTCCACATAAAACATGATCACAATCAACAACACCAGCACAACTCTAAGAAACCAATTCGGCCGGCGGTGCGTGCGGGTCATGCTCCATTTTGTTTTTCGGCGTAAGATCATGCAATCATCTTACCATCCGCAAAGAAAGAGCGTCAAGCAAGGCTCTAACCTGCCACTTATGCTAAAATCGGCGCATGCAGTTCGAGGTCTTCACCCTGCTGCCCGAAGTCTTCCCCCCCTATCTTGAGAGTAGTATCTTGAATCGCGCCCGTCAACGAGGGCTCCTCAACGTGCACCTGCACAACATCCGTGATTGGGCGCGCGACAAACACCACACCACCGACGATATGCCCTACGGAGGCGGCGGCGGGATGGTGATGAAGCCCGAGCCGGTCTTCGAAGCCGTGGAAGCGATCCTTGGGCCCATCCCCTCGCCTCGCGACTCCTCCCCAGCGGGTTGCCCGATCATCCTGCTCACTCCTCAGGGACGTGTCTTCACGCAAGCCGTCGCCCGCGAACTGTCTGCGCATGAACGCATTGCCCTGATCTGCGGCCGCTACGAGGGCTTCGACGAGCGCATCCGCACCGGCCTTGCCACCGACGAGATCTCTGTCGGCGACTTCGTGCTGACCGGCGGCGAACTCCCCGCGCTGACCATCATCGACGCGGTGACACGTCTCCTGCCCGGCGCCCTCGGCGACCCCACCGGCGCAGAGGACGACTCGCATGCCAGCGGCCTGCTCGAATACCCTCACTACACGCGCCCACCCGAATTCCGCGGCATGACCGTCCCCGAGGTACTGACATCCGGTGACCACGCCAAGATCGAGAAGTGGCGCCGCGAACAATCGTTATCGCGAACACTGGAACGCAGGCCTGATCTGTTGGAAAAAATGGAATTGACCGAAAAGGAAAAGAAATTTGTCGAAGGTCTGAAATTAAAAAGCAAGTAAGCCAAGGACTTTTGACGTAAACCATTACTTTCTGGAGGATGCATGAACGCCCGACTCAACTACGGCAAGACCTTCCTGCTCGGATTCGGATTTTTCGGGGTAAGCGTGATCTGGGGCGTATATAACGCTTTCGTCCCGATCTTTCTCGCTGATAAATTCGACATGTCCCCGGCCCTGATCGGCTTCTTCATGACGCTCGATAACATCGCGGCGTTATTCATCCAGCCGCCCGTCGGCGCATGGTCCGACCGCCTGCGCACCCCGCTGGGACGGCGTATCCCGTTCATCCTCATCGGCGCACCGATCACCGCCCTTGCGTTTGGACTCATTCCTGTTGCGGCCATCCTGCCGCTGTTCGTGGCATGCACCAGCACCACCCTCCTGAGCGCGGCCCTCTGGCGCACCCCCGTTGTGGCACTCATGCCCGATGTCACACCGTCGCAATTCCGCTCGCAAGCCAATGGCATCATCAACTTCATGGGCGGTATCGGCACCATCATCGCCCTGCAGACCGGCGGCATACTCTACAAAATGAGCCCCAACTTTCCGTTCTGGCTTGGCTCGATCCTCGTGATCCTTGCGGCATTGATCGTTTATTTCTTCATTGAAGAACCAAAGGAATACGACACCAGCGAGCAGCAACCCAACATGCTCCAAAGCTTGAAAGAATTGATCAACGACCCCGATAAAAGCGGTTTGCGAATCCTGCTGGCGATTTTCTTCTGGTTCCTGGGTTACTCGGCCGTGGACACATTCTTCACGCTCTACGCCAAGAACCACCTCGGTATCAACGAAGCAGATGGCGCCACCCTGCTCTCCGTCTTCCCGCTGGTCTTTGCCCATGGGCTCGACCCGGCGGGGGGCGCCAGCCTCGTGTTCGTCACGCTGCCGATCGCCGCCGCCGGCCTCGCCGGCGGCGCCGTCCTCGGCGTCCTCGTCTGCGTC
>CAYNQA010000204.1:0-6120 GCA_964399225.1 uncultured Anaerolineaceae bacterium | reverse complement strand
GTGGAAGAAAGCCGCATGGCGGGTGCGGAGGTCATCTTTGTGGACGGTGTCATCAGCGACGCCGCCAAACTCGCCAATGCGGATTCCAAAGCCGAAGGCTGGTTCGACCTCTCCACCTTCAAGGAACCCTATCGCCTCGAAGGCAAAAAAGTGATGGGCTACGAGATCGCGGAATTCTTCGATTACGGACTCCCCGATGTGATCGTGTATCCCACCGGCGGCGGGACCGGGCTGGTGGGAATCTGGAAAGCCATCGCCGAACTGGCCGAACTTGGCTGGCTCGAAACGGACAAACGTCCGCGCATGGTGGCAGTGCAGGCCGATGGATGCGCCCCGGTCATCAAAGCCTTTCATGAAGGCAAAGATTTCTGCGACTTCTGGACCGGCGCCCACACAGAAGCCTCGGGGCTGCGCGTGCCAAAAAGTTTCGCCGATCGCATCATCCTCTCCACCCTGCGCGAAAGCAACGGCACCGCGGTGGCCGTCAGTGACGAGGCCATCTTCGCCGCCCAGCACGAGATCGCCACGTGCGAGGGACTTTTCGTCGCGCCCGAAGGAGCGGCCACTCTCGCCGCATTGAAACAACTGGTTCAGGAGAAATGGGTCGCGCCTGAAGAAAAAATCCTGTTACTCAACACGGGGTCGGGATTGAAATATCTCGACCACATGGGATGACAAGCCGATCCGAAAATTTGCGGAGTGCGGGCTTCAGCCCGCAGGCAGATGAAAACTGAATCAAAAAGCCCGGGCCTCTTTCTCAGAGACCCGGGCTTCTTCATCTACCGGCAATCGTACAAAACCTGGCTCCCGCCCCCGCCTGGTCCCTGCGGCTGGAATTGGGTCACCCCCTGCTGACTGAACTGATCCACGACCACGCACGAAGTCTTCAACCAATTCAGGATCTCCTGCTTGCCGTTCCCCTGCCCCCCACCAAACAGTACATACCGCAGATCACCGTTTGCCACCAATTGCGCCAGGCCCTCGGCGGAGATCACATTATCGCCGCCGCTAAAGCCACCCATGTACAGCACCGGACGTCCGGTCGCGATCACATACGGAGCGCCCACCTGCGAACTTTCCACGGCGAACATGTATTTCATATCCTGCGTGTTCGTCTGCAAAAATTCAATCATCGATTCGTTCACCGAATTGCGCGGCTCGGGATTATTTTGCGCCAGTGCAGTATTCACCGCGCCATCGGGACGGTTGCCGCCCGGCCCCATGCTCACACCATACGCGGCGGGCAGGTTGCCGTTCGTGCCGCGGGTCACCGTCAACGCGGACCAGGCGAGCGGGATGATCAGCATGGCGATCATCATCAGCGCGAAGGCGGCACGCGGCTGCGACACAATGGACCGCACCATCTGTGAAAAGAGCAGGATGGCCGCCAACGCCACGAGCAGGAACGCCACCGGCATCCACACTTCGTTGACTCCGTACTGCCACGCGATGTACATCTGAACTGCGACCGTGACCGCCGCCCCAAATGCCAGCCACCACGCGCTTCCCATCTTCCCCTCCGCCTGTATTTTCCATAGAGAGCCGAATCCCCCGCCAACGACTCCGCCCAGCGCAGGCGCCAGCATGATGACGTAATACGAATGGAAGATTCCCGACACCATGCTAAAGAACACCACGCAAGTCATCAACCATCCGCCCCACAACAGCAAGCCGAGATGCGCTCCCGATTGCACCGGCAACTGGATCTTCGACTGGAACAACATCACGAACAACGAGAATAACGCGAACGGCAACAGCCACGACATCTCCGCGGCCAGCGGCGCAAGGAAGAAGCGGAAGACGCCCGGGCTGCCGGTCTCTTGCGAGAACATCGGTTGCACGCCTTGACCGTCGTTGGCGGACGGAGTCTGAGCGGCGGGGTTGTCGGGACTGGCGTTGGGGTTGAATCCGTCCGGGCCGGGGGCGCCCGCCTGGGCGTCGGTCGGAGGCGTTTGCTGACGGTTGCCGCCGCCGAAGAGACGCGAGGTCCCGTTGTGTCCGGCGATCAGTTCCATCACGGTGTTGTTCTCCGACGAGCCGATGTAGGGACGTTCGCTCGCGGGGACAGAGTCCACGTAGAGCGCCCACGACAGCGAGACGGCAACCATAACGGCGACGGCGGCGAAGGTCAGGCCGATCTTTTTGAGCCAGCCGACTTTCGCACCGAGGAAGTAGAGCGCGAAGAATGCGGGCACAGGCAAATAGGCTTGCAGCATTTTGATGTTGAAGGCAAGGCCGACAATGACCGCGCCGAGGAAGAGCCAGCGCGCCTTGCCGCTCTCGACAGCTTTGATGAAGGCCCAGGCCGCGAGGAGCAGGAAGAACGTGAGCAGGCCGTCTTGTGTGTTGTTGCGGTCTGCCGCATAAACAACGGGAGTGACGGCCAGCACGAGCGCGGCCACGATACCCGCGACCACGCCGAAATGTTTCTTTACGAGGTGATACAGGATCGGCACGCTGAGAATGCCCGCCAGAATGTTCGGTAACACAGTGGAGAAACCGCTCACCCCGAGGATCAACGCGGAGACGGTTTCGATCATCAACCCCAGCGGGGGTTTGTCCACAGTGACCGAGCCGCCCGGTTCCGCTGCGGCATAGAAGAAGTTGTGCCATGATTGAGTCATCGCTTCGACGGCGGCGGTGTAGTAATTGTTCGATGTGCCGATCGAGTCGATGTTGTAGAAGTGCAGGGTCGCCGAGAGGATCATGATGGCGACGATGGCAAGGGTCGGGAGGTATTTTTTCATGAGGTACTCCTGTGATTCTATCCGCAGATTGCACAGATTTCGCAGATTTTTTTTATTTGAATGTCCAGTTGCGATTGGCGAAATAATTCCAAAAGACGACCACGCCGGTGGCAATGACTTTGGCCGGGGCGTAGCCCAGGTCCGCATTGCCGATCAGTGTGCCGAGCGGAGCTTCGAGCAGGAGCACAATGGCGTTGTTGAGCGCAAGCCCGGCCAGACTCACCAGCAGGAATTGGAAGAATTGCGCCTGCCAGTTTCTGTTGCGTCGGTCGGCGAAGGTCCAGCGTGAGTTCCAGGTGAAATTGTTCGCCACGCCCGCCGTGAAGGAGAACGAGTTAGCCAGCAACGTGGGCAGGCCCGCCAGTTTGAGCGTGGCGAGCAAGGCAAAGTCGAGGGCGGTGCCGAGTGCGCCCACGGTGAGAAAGCGGGCTAAACGGGTCAACTCTTTGGATGAACGGTCAAATGTCTGTGCGGCCATTTTTTTTGCTCCTTCGGGGAGCAGGCTTTGCGAAGCACCCTTTAGGGTCAGCCTGCTTGGCGGACGGAAGTCCGCACTCCAAGATTGATTGTCCCCATTGTAGAAAAGGCAGGTTTAGAAGTGGTTTAGTGCAGGTGAATTCGGGGTCAAGGTTTTGGGAGAATAGATCACTTGCATAAGTTCATTCGTCCGCTAATCTGCGCGAATTCACGCGAATTTAAAAGACAAATTAGCGCAGATTGGCGTAAATTCGCGGAAAAATCTTCCTCGTGTTAGAGAGCAACACGACTTTTGCAAGAGGTCAAATATAAAAACACAAGGCCCACCAGGCCGGGCTAACGAACGTCTGGAGACGTTCGACTCCGAACAAGCCTGATTTCAAAAACAAGCACAGAGCCACGGAGTTTTCTCTGTGGCTCTGTGCATTGAACATTGATTATGGCTTAGGTGGCGGCGCGCCTCCGGGAGGTCCGCCCGCGGGGGGCTGTCCGCCTTGCGGGCCGCCCATGCCTCCGCCCTGTCCGCTTGCCACAGGCGTGCCCATGAAACAACCGATCGTGTACGGGTACTCGTTCGTCATGTGATAGTGGTACATCTCCACCTGCTGGCCGTCCCACTCGATCACATGCGTGTGGCCGTGACATTGGTCAAGGTCGGCATTGGTGAGCGTCTCGCCGTTCTCGCCGCGCACACCATAAATGCCGAACCCGTCCAAGGCGTAGCCCACCAGCGCCGAGTGCCCGGTCCCTGCGTCCTCGATGCAGGAGGTCAGGCTGTGATAGTGGTACATGCCCTCCTGTTGCGGGTGCCCGCCACAGTTATCCTGTAACTCGTGCGCAACCGCATCGCGTCCGCCCGCGTCTAACGCGTTGAAGAAGACCGAACCCGTGAGCAGGATTCCCACCGCGCCCATCGAAAGACAAGTCGGCGAGGCGGCGATGGTTGGGTTGGCAGGCAGATTCCACGTGATGCTCTGCGCCTGAATCGAGTTCGGATTGCGGTCGTAGTTGTACGCATCATCCGACTGCGCAACGGGATACTGCCCCGTGGGGTGATTCGGCAGGTCATTGCTGGATACCACGCGCACATCGCCTTGCAGTGTGATCGTGAACGACGACGGCCACGTCACCGAGCCGTCTATGCTGGGCTTGGCCGTCGCGTCAAACGTCCCATCGGTGTGGATCCAATCGCCGGACTGGAACGCGCCGCCGCCGTTGAATTGCGTCTGGCATGAATACACATAACCAACCTGCGGCGACGTGGACACCTTGCCATCGCCGATCGGCAGGTTATGGATGTCCACCTCGGCATGAGAATCCGTGTCGGAATGAACCTCCGCTTCGGGCGTCGGGACAGCGGGTGAGGGCTGGGACACATTGTCCACGGGCGCGCCCGCTCCCCCGTCGGAGGATGCGGCGGGAGGTTGAGTCGCCAAGTCCGCGGCAGGTGGAGTCGCGCAGGCGGTCAGTACCAGGGTCAGAATCAAAAATGTCGCTAAGGCTTTCATGTCTGTCTCCTTTGGTGAATTGTCCGCATTGTAAAAAAACGTGATTAAGAAGTGGTGTAGCAGAAAACAATTTTGCGTTTAAAATCTATATCAAATCTGAACCAGGCACAGGTATGATGCAGATATGAAAACCATTCTCGTCGTGGACGATACCGCCAGCGTGCGCACCCTCTTGCAAGATTACCTCACCCAGCAGGGATACCGCGTGGTGACCGCCACCAACGGCCAGGACGCGATCTACGAGGCGCGGCGCACGAACCCCGATGCGATCCTGCTCGACATCATGATGCCGAAGATGGACGGCTTTGAATTTTTGCGCCAGTATCGCAAGGAGAAGCAGACGCCCGTCATCGTGATCACTGCAAAAGAGGAGGAGACCGATGCAGTGCTCGGCCTCGAACTCGGCGCGGACGATTACGTGATCAAGCCTTTTCGCATGCGCGAGTTGACGTCCCGTATTCGCGCTGTGTTGCGCCGTCAGGAGGCCGCCACCGACCCGAACCGCGTGTTGCAGCATGGGGCGATCGTGCTCGACCCATCCACACACACAGTGAGCGTGAATGGCTCGCCCGCCGACCTGACCCCGCTCGAATTCGATTTACTGGCCCTGCTCATGTCTGCGCCAAACCGTGTTTTCACCCGCGAGCAGATCTCGGAAAACCTCGCCAGCAGCGGCTTTGCCGGTCTTGAACGCACGCTCAACGTCCACATCCGCAACCTGCGCGCCAAAGTGGAATCGAATCCGGCGGAACCAGAATATATCGAAACCGTATTCGGAGTCGGCTATCGCTTCCGAGCGGAATAATTGAATCCGCAGATTTCGCTGATTACGCAGGCTTTATAAAAAATCAATCTGCGGATAATAATCCATGACCCTCACCCGTAAACTCTCCCTTGCCTTTCTTCTTATCGCCGTCACTGCCGCGGTGATCGTGGCGTTCTCCATCCGCGTAACAAATACGACGCGCCTAAACCAACTTGTGCTCGAACAACAACGCGCGGATTTTGCGGCGCTGGTCACAGACTATTATCAACAAACGGGATCGCTGGTCGGTCTCGATCAATTCCTGCGCCAGCGCGACAACATTAACCAGCCGCGTCCAGACCAAAACAACCAGCCCAACCAATTCAATCCCCAGCCCCTGCCCTCCGACCGCCGCAATATCTTCGGGTTTGCCGATGCGAACGGCATGGTCATCGTTCCGCTCCAACCGCAGTTCAGCATCGGTCAGCGTATCGCACAGGACATCCTTGCCCGCAACGAACCGCTCGAAGTGGATGGTATCTTTCTCGGCACGATCCTCTCCCAACCCCTGCCCATTGACCTGACCCCGCAGGAAAAAGCCTATCTCGAGCGGACAAATGAAGCGCTCACGTATGCAGCACTT
>CAYNQA010000203.1:0-6125 GCA_964399225.1 uncultured Anaerolineaceae bacterium | reverse complement strand
CAGCCGAAGCACAGGGCTTCCTCCACCGCGTCGTTGTACTCGATGCGCGGCTTGCTTGTCCCTTTTTTGGGGTAGACCAGCCAGATTTCGGCCTCGGTTCTGTAATTCTTTTTCAGCCAATTGCGCCAGTCTACTCGGTCGGTGATATATAAGGTTTTGGAGATTTCCATATTTTGATCCTATTGCTGTCAGACATTAGCGTTGACCATGGATTATACATTTCGACATGGTTGTTTCCGAAAATCATGGCGCGCGGGCTGGGGTGGGATTCGGTAGGCGCGTCCGTATGATGTAAAAAAGTATACCTTCAGCATGGTGGGCTATAATGCCCGAAGGATGACCCAATGAATTCTCTCCAACGACTACACAACACCCTCTCGGGCACTGCCGTTGACCGCATCCCTAATTTTGATATTTTTATGACGCGCGCCGTGCGGCAGATCGGCGTTCCTATGTCATCGTATTATCTGGATCATCATGTTCTGTGCGATGCCAATCTGGCGGTTTTGAATGAGTTTGACCTGGACATCGTACAGGCGATTTCCGATCCGTATCGCGAAGCTGCCGATGCGGGATTGGAAGTGGACTTCCCGGCAGATAATCTTCCGCTTAACAGAAAACCGCTCATCGTTGAACCCGAAGCGTTGAAGAAAGTGCATTTTCCCGTGCGGGACTTTGGTCCGCGCATGACTGATCGGTTGGAGGGAATACGCCTAATGCGCGAGCGTGCTGGGGATGATGTTCCCGTCATGGGCTGGGTGGAGGGCGCGCTGGCAGAATCTGCCGACCTGCGGGGGATGACCAACGTAATGATCGATCTTGGCAGGAGGCCTGCCTGGTTGAAAGAGCTGCTGGAAAAATGCGTGGAGGTTGCCATTGCCTTTGCCTGCGCGCAGTTGGACGCTGGCGCGCATATCATCGGGCTTGGAGACGCGGTGGCATCGCAAATCTCGCCGCGCATGTATCGCGAGTTCGCGCTCCCGTATGAGCAACGCATCTTTGAAGCGGTCAGGGCAAAGGGCGGCATCACGCGACTGCATATTTGTGGCAATACAACCCATCTGCTGAACGACATGGCGCAAAGCGGCGCGCAGATCGTGGATGTGGATTGGATGGTGGATTTGCATCGAGCCGCCTCATCTCTCGACGGGTTGGCGGTGTGCGGCAACCTCGACCCTGTCGCTGTCTTCTTGCAGGGGACGCCAGAGCAGGTACGCCATGGGATATTCTCCAACGCCGCCATGGGCGGTCCAAGGTGGATTTCTGCGGCGGGTTGTGAAATCCCCGAAGCGACTCCCGCCGAAAATATTTACGCACAACGTGACGCATTGCGCGAACTGGCAGGGCGGGCGCAATGAATCCATACGAAAAAATTTCCATCAAGCCGCAACAACTTCAATGGCTGCGATTCGGCGAGATCAAACCCGATGGTTGGATGCGCGCCCAAATGCAGCATGACCTCGAACACGGATTCCTCGGGCATCTCGATGAACTCGTCCCAGGTTTGATCCAGCAGGATGATATTTATGGGCGTGACCGGCTGACCAACGCGATGCGATCCAAAGACCTCGGTGTGGTCTCCAAGGAAACAGAATGGGAGACGCAATTCCTGTGGTGGAACAGTGAAACTCAATCCAACTGGCGTGATGGTTTCGTGCGCACGGCGCTTTTACTCGATCACCCTGATTTTCTTCCAAGGGTCCGCGCCTACATCGAGCATATCCTTTCCATGCAAGATACCGACGGCTACCTCGGCATCTATGCACCCGACCTGCGTTTCAATTTTACAAGCGAGAACGGCGAGTTATGGGCACAAGCCTCGCTCTTTCGCGTCTTGCTGGGATACTACGAAGCGACTGGCGAGTCTCGGGTTCTGACTGCCGTCACCCGCGCGGTGGATGTGACCATGCAGGCATACCCAATTTACACGTCACACCCGTTCAACGTCCAAAAAGATTACGCGGGCGTATGTCATGGTTTGGTTTTTACAGACGTTCTCGACCGGCTGTATCAACTCACTGGGGAGGAACATTATCTGGACTATGCCCTCTGGCTTTACAGTGAATATAGCGAGGCTTCGCTCAGCGCCGACGATATCCGCCTCTCCCGCCTGACCGATGCCGCATCCCGTTTTCACGCGCACGGAGTTCATACTTATGAGCATCTCCGTTCTCTGCTGACAGCAGTCCATGCTTCAAGCAACCCGCAACTGGAGCGGGCGATGAATGCATATTTGGCGAAACTGGAAGTTTGCCTCGCTCCCAGCGGCGCTCCCATCGGCGATGAAATGATCGGCGGCCGGCTCGCGGACGCGTCCGAGACGGGATACGAGTACTGCTCGATTCACGAACTTCTTGATTCCTATTCGCATCTTTTGCAAAAGACAGGCAATCCCCATTGGGCGGACAGAATCGAATGGCTGTTGTTCAACGCTGCACAGGGAGCGCGTCATCCTCTCCACAGCGCCATTGCCTACCTGAAAACCGATAATTCCTATTCGATGACAGGCCCTTTACATCCAAATGATGAGATTGATACACAGAATCCGCAAACCCGTTACAAGTATTCGCCTGCGCATCAGGACGTGGCAGTCTGTTGCGTGCCCAACGCGGGACGTATTCTTCCCTATTACATCAAATCCATGTGGATGCGTTCGGACAACGGCCTGGTTGCCATGTTATATGGCGCGTCGGTCATTCAAACGGAAATTAACGGCGCTACGGCAGTGATTCGGGAGGAGACGCATTATCCTTTTGATCTATCTGTTATCTTCACGATCGAAGTCTCCCAACCCGTGGAGTTTGAATTGTCTTTTCGCAAGCCTTCCTGGGCGGCTGGAGTGGAGGTAGACAGCGCGGGCGTGACCACCGAAGAATCGGCGCTAGTCAAGATTCGCAAGATTTGGCATTCTGGAGATCGGGTCACCCTCCATTTCAATGCGGCGATCAAGGCCAATTCCTTCCGCGAAACTGAATACTTTATCAGTCATGGTCCCGTACTTTTCGCTCTTCCATTGGATGGCGTGGAAAAAGAGGGCAGGAATTATCCACTGACGGGTTTTTGTGACTTGTATTATTTCCCTCTAACCTCAAACTTTTCCAGCCCTCTTTCCGATAGCGAAGAGAACTTCTCGCTCAACCGTGGGCGGTTCGATCCCGAGCATCCATGGAATGATTCCATTTTCCTGGAGGAGCATTCAAGCTCTATTCGCCTTGTTCCTATGGGCGGGACAATATTGCGCAGGGTCACCTTTCGCCGACCGTAAACGGGCAAAGCATGACTGACCTGGGGCGGGCTTTGGATTTTGGTGGGAGTGCAGGTGCCCGCGTTAATCCGTGCTCGTCTGCGTCCGATTGAATTTCAGTCAGCGGATGTTTCCCTGGCGGCTTTGGTACTTCCCACCGCGCTGAGGATCACACCGCCAAGCACGACCACGCCGCCCAGCAGGGCGAAGCGTCCCATGCTTTCGCCGTAGAACAGAAACACCCAGAGGGGATTGAGCACTGGTTCGAGCGTGCCGATCAGGTTCGCCTCCAGTGCAGGGATGTGCTTGATGCCCTTCGTAAAAAAGATAAACGCAAACCCGATCTGCACAACGCCAAGAAAGGCGAGGATCAGAATGCTGTTAATATTCCACGCGTCGTTGAGGACAAAAGGCATTCCGAACGCGGCTGTCACCAGAAAGGCGATCAAGTTGCTCTCGGCAGGGTTGCCGTCTTTTTGCGCGCGGAAAGAAACGATCATTACCGCCGATGTCACGCCGCTCAAGATGGCGAGAATGTTGCCGTAGAACCCGTCCGTGCTAAGTTCGTCGCCGAAGAACAGTACCAGGCCAAGGAAGATGACCGCCATCGAGACCCAGTCCATGCGGGAGGGTTTCTCGCCAAGGAACCAGTAGGCCAGCAGAACGATGTAGATCGGTGCTGTATACTGCAAAAAGATCGAGTTCGCGGCGGTGGTCATCTTTGTGGACGTGATGAACAGGAACTGCGTCAAAATGAACGCACCCGCCGCGAGTAACTGCCAGCGGTTGAAACGCGTGGGGATGCGCCGCAGGTAGATCAAAAAGACAATGCTGGCGAACACACTGCGTCCCGCCAGAATCGAGAGGGGCGCCAGATCAAGGAGCTTGACGAAGAGTCCGCTCGTGCTCCATAAAATGGCGGCCAAAGTGAGGTGGATGATCGCCGTGCGGCGCTGGGATAGGGGGGAGAGCATGTCCGGATAGCCTCGTTTTGAACACCGATTATACAGAGTGGCAGGCTTTTCTGTTATGTAAGTTCTTCGCCATCGGACAAACGCTGTAGGGGAAACCCCCATTGTTTGAATCGCCGCGCGGGATAGAATTTCAGCAACAAAACCGAAAAAGGCAAACCTGTCGAAAGGCAGGGACGCAAAGCCATGGGTCTACAAGCGCACGTCTGCGCCATGACTGCCAGGCCGCCGAACATGGCAATAGCCGTTAGTGGCTATTGCTTGTAAACCCTCGACGGTCTGGAGAACATCCGACCGTTTTTCTTTTCACTAAATCGATAGGCACCTCATCCATGAAACCGATCCAACAGCAGCATCATAATCCGCCCCTGCTTGGGCTGGTCACCGGCTTGACCGGCGCATATTTCCTCTACTATCTCTGGTGGAGGGCGACTGCCACTCTTAATCCCGAATACCCGTTCATGTCTTGGACCTTATGGCTGGCGGAAGCATTTGGGGTGTTGAGCTACCTGTTGTTCGTTTGGATCACCAGGAATGTCGAGCCGCTCAGCGCACCGCCTCTCCCTGCGCGTGGACTGTCGGTGGATATTTTTGTGCCCACCTACAATGAGGATGTCACCATCCTGGAAGCCACCCTGATCGGTTGCAGGAAGATCCGCTATCCCCACACCACCTATGTCCTGGATGATGGGGACCGCCCGGAGGTCCGCGCCCTGGCTGAGCGTTTGGGGTGCAGATACATTGCACGCCCGGTTCGCGACCACGCCAAAGCGGGCAACATCAACCACGCCTTACAGGGCACCTATGGACAGTTCATCGTCGTCCTGGATGCCGACATGATCCCCCAGCCTGAATTCCTTGACCGCACGCTGGGGTATTTCAACGACGAGAAACTTGCCATTATTCAACTCCCGCAGGAGTTCTACAACTGGGACTCGATCCAACACGCATCGCGGCACCCAACCTGGCATGAGCAATCGTTATTCTTCCGGGTGATCCAGCCGGGTAAGAACTATTCCGACAGCGCGTTTTGGTGCGGAAGCCCTGCTGTCCTGCGCCGTTCCGCGCTGGAAGATATCGGTGGTGTGGCCACATCCACCATCACCGAGGATATCCATACCACCGTACTTTTACACAGCCGAGGCTGGAAAACACTCTATGTCAATGAGCCTCTGGCGTTTGGGATCGCTCCGCAAACCATCCGCGCCTTTCTGTTGCAGCGTCTGCGCTGGGCGCAGGGCACCATGCAGTTGTATCGCAGTAAGGAGAGCCCACTGCGGATTCCCGGTCTCTCGTGGCGGCAGCGCCTGTCTTATTTTTCCAGTTTCCTGGCCTATTTCGAGGCATTCCAAAAATTCATCCTGATCACCGTTCCCATTTTGATCCTCGGATTCCACCTTGAGCCAATGGAGGTGGGGGTAATGCCTTTCCTGATCCACTGGCTGCCGTATTTCTCGCTCAATATCCTGGCGAATCACCTGGCCGGGCGTGGTTCCTTTCACTATTTCAAGACCGAGAAGTACAACATCCTCAAGACGATGATCTTTATCGAGTCCAGCCTGACCCTGTTTAGCTCTCGGCCTCTAAAATTCGCAGTGACCCCCAAAACCGTGGACAGCGATGTCTATCAGCAGGAGCGCACCGCCCTGCGTTGGTACATGGCCATTTTTGGAACCCTGGTCGGCTCCATGTTTTTTGCCCTGGGTCATGCTTTCATCCTTCACTCGACCGCTGCCGCCCGCGATATGTTTTGGATTGCCCTTTTCTGGGCTGGTTATAACGCATACGTGATCTATATGGCCTTGCGCGAAGTTCTTGAAAAACGTCACGAGCGCAGGCAATATCGTTTCCAGATCGACGCTCCGGGAAGTATCCATGGCGACCCCGCCTTCGTCTCCGGGATTCCGGTG
>CAYNQA010000202.1:0-6154 GCA_964399225.1 uncultured Anaerolineaceae bacterium | reverse complement strand
AAAGGATGCCGAGGCGCGGGCGCTGCTTTCCACTGGCGATCACTCGTGGAACGCGGGCATGTTCTTCTGGAAGGCGGAAGCCATCCTTGCGGAGATCGGCAGGCAAATGCCGGAGCTGAAGTCCGCGCTTGAGGAGATCGAGGCAGGCACGAAGTCAGGAAGAGGCGAGGAAGTCATCCGCCGAGTCTGGCCCGGCCTCAAGAACATCACGGTTGACTATGGCATCATGGAAAACGCGGAAAAAGTTGCTGTGCTGCCCGCGGGCGGACTCGATTGGAGCGATGTCGGAACATGGGATGCGCTCTTCGATGTGTTCCCTCCCGATGGAGACGGCAACATCTCGTTCGCGGGAAACCACATCGCCGAGGATACGCATAATTCGCTGGTATACGGCAATCGCGACGAGCGCCTCGTGGTGACGATCGGCGTGGACGACCTGATCATCGTGGACTCCGGCGACGTGCTGCTGGTCTGCCACAAGGACCGGGCACAGAAGGTGCGCTCGATCGTGGATGGATTGAAAAATACGGAAAACGAAAAGTATTTGTAGAGGTTGAATGGAAGCCTATTGTATGAAGTGCAAGGCCAAGCGTGAAATGAACGAACCCGTCGCAGGTTTCAATGCGAAGGGTTCTCCCGTCACGATTGGAGTCTGCGGCGTATGTGGAACAAAACTATACAAAATGGGACGCACCGAAGCGCACGCTTCGCTCACGCCGCCGGAGAAACCCGCGCCGGTGGAGAAGCCGCGCCACGGCAAATTGGTGATCGTCGAGTCGCCGGCCAAGGCCAAGACGGTGGGCCGTTTCCTCGGCAAGGGCTACACCGTGAAGGCTTCGGTTGGTCATGTACGCGACCTGCTCAAGAGCCAACTCTCTGTGGATGTGGATAACAACTTCACACCGAAATACCGCGTGCCGAACGAGAAAAAGGAAGTTGTAAAAGAGATCGCCAAGCTGGCGAAGACGTCTGAAGAGGTTTTTCTCGCCACCGACCCCGACCGCGAGGGCGAATCCATTTCTTGGCATTTGCTTGAAGCGGCACAGATCGATCCCGAGCGCACCAAGCGCGTGGAGTTTCACGAGATCACCGAGCCGGCCATCAAAGAGGCCTTCGGCAACCCGCGCCACATCAACATGGACCTGGTCAACGCCCAGCAGGCGCGCCGCGTGATGGACCGTCTCGTTGGTTACAGCATCAGCCCGATCCTGTGGGAAAAAGTGCGTGGACGTCTCTCGGCGGGCCGCGTGCAATCGGTGGCGCTGAAATTGATCGTGGAGCGCGAACGCGAGATCGACGCTTTTGTCCCGGTCGAGTATTGGTCCATCCACGCCGAGTTCAAGCCGCAGGGCATCAAACAATCGTTCCTGGCCAAACTCGTCAAGATGGATGACAAAGAAGTTGAATTACCCAACGAGGAGACGGTCAAACCGATCCTCGTGGATATGGAAAAAGCCGCCTACGAGATCACCAAGGTGAAGCGCGGTGAACGCCGACGCCGCCCCTCGGCTCCGTTCACCACATCCACCCTGCAACAGGAAGCCTCGCGCAAATTGGGCTACACATCCAAGCGCACCATGGCACTGGCGCAATCGCTCTACGAAGGTGTGGATGTCGGGCAAGGCGGCACGACCGGTCTCATCACGTACATGCGTACCGACTCGACCAACGTCTCTGCCGTGGCGCAGAAGGAAGCCCGCGATTACGTGATGGGCAAATACGGCGGTGACTTTTTACCCGCCGAACCTCCGCAATACAAGACCCGCTCGGCGAACGCACAGGAGGCGCATGAGGCCATCCGCCCCACCTCCGCCATGCGCGAGCCAGACCAGGTGCGGGCGTATCTCGAACCGGCCCAGTTCAAACTTTATCAACTCATCTGGCAGCGCTTCGTGGCATCCCAGATGGAAGCGGCTGTTTACGACACCTTGCAGGTGGAGATCAGCGGCAAATCTGACCATGAATACCTGCTGCGCGCCTCCGGCTCGGCCATCAAATTCCCCGGCTTCCTTGTTGTATATGAAGAGGCCAAAAACGAAGATGCAAAAGCCAGCGAAGAGGAAGAGGAGAACGTGCGCATCCCGGCGGGCATCGCCGAGGGACAGAAGCAGGAACTCATCCGCCTGATCCCCGAACAGCACTTCACTCAGCCGCCTCCGCGCTTCAGCGAAGCCTCACTGGTGGCTGCGCTCGAAGAGAACGGCATCGGCCGCCCGTCCACCTACGCGCCGACCATTTCCACCATTCAACAACGCGGCTACGTGGACCGCGTGGAGAAGCGCCTCATTCCGACGGAGATCGGCATCCAGGTCAACGACCTGATGACGCAATATTTCGCCGACATCGTGGACACAACCTTCACCGCCCGCATGGAACAGGACCTCGACATGATCGCCTCCGGTCAAGCCGAGTGGACCGAAGTAGTGCACGAGTTCTATCATCCGTTCAAAGCGGACATCGACAAGGCCCAGGCCGAGATGCCCGTCACCAAGTCCGGCCCCGAGCCGATCGGCCGCCAATGTCCCGAAGATGGCGGCGAGTTGGTCATCCGTTACGGGCGCTTCGGCAAATTCATCTCGTGCGCTAATTTCCCCAAGTGCCGCTATACCGAGCCGTGGCTCGAAAAGATTGGCGTCAAATGCCCCACCGACGGCGGCGAATTGGTCGAACGCAAAACGCGCAAAGGCCGAACGTTCTACGGCTGTATCAATTATCCCAATTGCGAATTCACCACCTGGAAGAAACCGCTTCCCACGCCCTGCCCCAAGTGCAACGGCCTGCTGGTGATCGCCAACAAACGCGAAGCACAATGCACCAACTGCCAGGAAGTCTTTTCACTGGAAGACGTGGTTGCGGAAGTTTAAACAGGAAGGTCCCCATGCACTTCACTCCTCCCCCCTACCTTGATCCCGGCTCCGGGAGTTTCATCATCCAGATCGTGCTTGCGGCCCTGTTAGGCATTGGTGTCGCTGTCCGTGCATCGTGGAGTAAGATCCAGGGATGGCTGGGCATCAAGCCCAAAGAAGACGACAACGACGAAGATGGCGAAACCAACTAGCGACGTCCTTCCCGCCTCCTTCCGCGACCCGAGCGGGTTCCTGTTCACCCAAAGCGGTATCCTCTTCCGACAAGTCAACCGCTCCTACGCGGACGACTACACTCATTTAATGGAATCCGGCCTGTACGAAAAACTCGTCAAGGCCGGATTGTTGATTCCGCATACGGAAGTAAACAGTCAGCCTGCGGACGCATCCATCGCATTCAAGGTTATCCAACCGGAGCGCGTGCCTTTTATCTCATATCTGTACGAGTGGTCTTTCAGCGAATTGAAAGATGCCGCGCTTGCGACCCTCTCCATCCAAAAACGCGCGCTCAAAGCGGGCATGTCGCTCAAAGACGCCAGTGCCTACAACATCCAATTCGTGCATGGCAGGCCGGTCTTGATAGACACACTCTCCTTCGAGACTTACCAGGAAGGCAAGCCTTGGGACGCGTATCGCCAATTCTGCCAGCACTTTCTCGCCCCATTGGCATTGATGTCCGCCCGTGACGTCCGCCTCAACCAACTCCTGCGCGTCCATGTGGACGGTATCCCGCTCGACCTGGCCAGCCGCCTGCTCCCCTTCGCTTCGCGCCTGAACTTTGGCCTGCTCACCCACATCCACGTTCACGCCTCTGCCCAAACCCGCTACGCCGACGCCGACGTGAAATCGGCATCCACCAAGGGCGGGATGAGCCGGAATGCTTTCGTCGGGCTGATCGAAAGCCTCGAAACGACGGTGAAAAAACTGTCCTGGACACCCGCCGGGACCGAATGGGGCAACTACTACGCCATCACAAACTATACGGACACCGCCTTCGAGCATAAAAAGCGCATCATCGCCGAGTGGTTGGACCAGACCAAACCAGCCTCCGTGTGGGATCTGGGCGCAAACAACGGCGAGTTCAGTCGTCTCTCCAGCGGACGCGGCATCCCGACTTTGGCCTGGGACATTGACCCTTCCGCCGTGGAGCAAAACTACCGCAAAGTCCGCGCAGACAAGGAGCAGAACCTGCTCCCGCTCGTTCTCGACCTGACCAACCCCTCCCCTGCCATTGGCTGGGCGAATGCAGAGCGTGACTCATTCCGTCAACGCGGGCCGGTTGATATGGCCTTCGCGCTGGCGCTCATCCACCACCTCGCCATCTCGAACAATGTGCCCCTGCCGCGCGTGGCCAGTTTTTTCGCGGACACCTGTCGGCGGTTGGTGATCGAGTGGGTGCCCAAGAGCGACTCGCAGGTCCAGAAATTGATGCGCAGCCGCAAAGACATCTTCGACGGCTACACGCGCGAGGGCTTCGAGTCCGCGTTCGAGGCGAACTTCAAAATCCTTGCGGCAGTGGACATCCCTGAAACAGAGCGGCGCCTTTACCTGCTTGAAAATCGTATGTAAATATGGATGGCATAAAAAGGCCTAATTCTGTATAATGATGGATGAATTGAAAGGCGTTCCAATCTACTCAATTTGATTTTAAGGAGCTTACAATGCGCCTATTAGAATATGTAAAGAAACCAATGGTATCCGGGATTGTTGGCGGGGCGTTAGGGCTGTTCATCGGCCTTGTCTTACTTGGCTGGTGGTTATGGCCGGTGACCTGGACGAACGCGACACCCATGGCCCTCTCCCCAGAACACAAGATGGATTACATGAGAATGACGGTCGATTCATTCTCGCGCAACAATAATGCAGACCTGGCCAAGACCCGCATTCAGCATATTGGCGCAGCAGAAGCGGCACAACTCCTCAACACGATCGTCAACGAGCCCGGCTTGCAGGATCCTGCCGCCGCCATGAAACTCCGCGATGGCGCTTTGGCGATGGCGCAACAGCAGCCTGCTCAGCCTGGCACAGACCAAACTCCGGATCAGGGCACAGGCGCCGCTGAAGGCGCTTCCGTCTTTTCGAACCCGATGGTGATCGCGGGCGGCGGTCTGCTTGCATTGGCGGTGATGGGCGGTGCAGCGTTTGTATTTATCAAGTATTTCCGCGGAACCCAGCCAGCCTCCCCGGAAGATTTCTCCCCGGCGCGCCAAGCCACTGAAATCACGAAAACTGCCGAAAAAACCGACTTCTCGAAACTGGGTCTCGCCGATCCGCTTTGCCGCACGATGATGACGTATGTGTTGGGCGATGAGTATTTCGATGAATCCTCGAGCGTGAATTCCGCGAGCGGCGAATTCCTTGGCGAATATGGCGCGGCGGTCTCCAAGACCATCGGTGTCGGCGAACCCAAGAAGGCAACCGCCATCGAGGTCTGGCTGTTCGACAAGAATGACATCGCCACTGCGACCAAAGTGCTGATGACCCCGCATGCTTTCGGCGACCAGGGCATCCGCGGCGAATTGGAGGCGAAGGGCGAATTGGTCATGATCGATTCGAAAGGACAGGTCTTGCTCGAAACCGCCACGCTGCAACTCCTCGCCACCGCCGTCGACCTGAAGTACGGTCAAGGCAATATGCCCGAGAACAGTTTCTTCGAGCGCATCACGCTGGAGCTGGCAGTTTGGCCTAAAGCCTAAACTGGCTTACTGGCAAACGACATAAAAAAGACTCTGAGATATCTCAGAGTCTTTTTTATTGTTCTACTTCGACAGAGAGACGCGCAGGCTCACTCGATCTTCAAAATCTTGAACTGTGTCTTGCCGCCGGGGGTCTCCACTGTCACAGTCTCGCCGACCTTGCGGTCACGTAATGCCTTGCCAATCGGGGACTCGTACGAGATGCGCCCATTGCGCGGATCTGCTTCCTTTGGCCCAACCATGTGATAGGTTTCGGGCGCTTCCCCGCTTTCTTGAATGGTCACGTGTGAGCCAATGGTGACGGTGTCGCTTTTTGCGCCATCTTCAATGACTACAGCGCGGCCAACGATGAATTCCAATTCCTGGATGCGGCCTTCAAGGAAACCCTGGTCTTCCTTGGCCTTGTGATAGTCGGCGTTCTCCGAGAGGTCGCCCATTTGAATCGCGGAGCGCAGGCGGGCGGCCAACTCTTCGCGCGCCCGTCCCTTCAGGTCTTCGAGTTCGGCTTTGAGTTTGGCATAGCCTTCGGCGGTGAGATAGGTGTTGTTGTCGGTCATGATTATGGTTTCTCCATGGGATTAAACAACTTCTGGT
>CAYNQA010000201.1:0-6155 GCA_964399225.1 uncultured Anaerolineaceae bacterium | reverse complement strand
TTCGCAATCATCCAGTCAAACTGTCAACTGGCTGAATCTCGACCTGCTTGGCGGTTTGATGTTTGGTTTGTTCTGCGTATCGCTGGTCAGTTTTTCAGACTCGATTAGCAATCTGGGGCAACTCAATCTTTCAGGAATTCTGTTGCTGGTCAGCGCCGTTATCACAGGGGTGATTCTGGCGTGGAACGAAACGCGGCATCACGACCCCATCCTCAAATTGTCCTTCTTCCAAACCAAGGTACTGCGCCAATCCATTATCAGTTCACTTATTGCTGGCGGCATCATGTACGGGTTGATCACGCTCCTGCCTTTGTGCAATGCCATTTTCAAACAACAGGGTTTTGACGTGGATGAAAGCCAGGTTTTGATGATCTTCATGATCGGCACGACCCTTGGTCTGCTCATCACCAGCAGTGTCATGGCAAAACTCAAGGCATCCTTCCCGATCGTTCTCTGGGCGGTTTCCATCCTTGGGGCAGGCGGGTTGTACTTTGCCGTCAGCGCCAACAACTTCGTCTTATTTCAAATCTTCACAGGCTTTTTAGGACTTGCCCTCGGCGGCATCTCCGCCACATTGCTCATCAACTCGCAGAATGCCGTCAGCAACGAAGACCGTACCGTGCTCAGCGGACTTGTGCAATTGGGGCGCTACCTCGGCGCGGCGGTCGGCGTGACCATCCTGACGGGCATCCTGCCGGAGATCAGCCAGATACAAAATGTCACCCAGTTTTTGAGTGCCTTTGGATTATTGATAGGAATGTATATGTTGGGGCTTGTGAATGAGTTGATCTAAACAGGACAATACCATTGCGTGCAGCAGCTTTGATATTTCCGAATGTCAATGGTGCTATACTGTTTTCAGCGACGGAGGACTCTCACCGCCTGAAAGGAGCAACGTATGTCCTGGCAAACTCAACTGCGCGGGGATTCGGTTTCGTGGTTACTGCAATCGGAGTCGCCCGATGTTCGTTATGTGGCGATGCGCGACCTGTTGGACGTCCCACCTGATGATAGAAAACTGAAGGCGGCGCGCAAACTCGCACACAAAGAGGGACCGATCGCGCGCGTGCTTTCGAAGATGAACGAGGAGGGCTGGTGGGGCAGGCCGGGAACAGGCTACGGCCCGAAGTACAAATCCACGGTGTGGGCGTTGATTTTACTGGCGCAATTGGGGGCTTCGGTGAAGGAAGATAAGCGCATTCGGCTGGCATGTAAATATTACATTGATGAAGCGTTGAACCCGGGTGGGCAGATCTCGGCGATGACCAACAAAGCGCCGTCGGGGACGGTGGACTGTCTGCAAGGCAACATGCTCAACGCGTTGATGGAACTTGGCTACGAAGACAAGCGCATGGGCGCGGCCTACGAGTGGATGGCACGCACGACCATCGGCGAAGGAGTCGCGCCGATGAAAGACAAGAAGGCCGAGGTGCGTTATTTCGCGGGCAAGTGTGGTCCCAACTTTGCGTGCGGGGCGAACAACAAACTTCCATGCGCGTGGGGCGGAGTCAAAGTTTTGCTAGCGCTGTCCCGCGTCCCTGTGGAGAAACGAAGCGACCTCATCCAGCGGGCGATCCGCGCGGGCGTGGATTTCTTCTTCGGCGTGGATCCGTCCACGGCGGAGTATCCGAATGGCTGGGCGGAAAAACCGAGCGGCAACTGGTGGAAGTTCGGCTTCCCCGTTTTTTATGTCACCGATCTTCTGCAAATTGCAGAGGCACTAACCGCATTGGGATTTGCGAAAGACAAACGACTCGCGAACACAATGGAACTCATCCGCTCGAAGCAGGATTCCGATGGACGCTGGCCGCTCGAGTACAACAACGACGGCAAGACGTGGATGCGTTTCGGCAAGATGAAAGAGCCGAACCCGTGGGTCACGTTGCGGGTGTTACGTGTCTTGAAAGCAGCGGCATAAAAAAAGAGGCCGGAGCAAATCGCTTCGGCCTCTTTTGATTCCGTCAGTCTACTTTGGCGTCCAGAAGATGATGTTGCTCATTTCACAGCGAGTGCCATAACCGGAGTTGGTCCCAGATAGAAGCGAGTAGGCGATCTTGCCCTGTCCGCTTTGGTCGGAGGAGAGGTTGTAGTTCACCATGTAGCCGTCCACCAACACGGCAAGCGTGGTCTCGGAAACAGCGATGGCGAAATCGGAGCGCGCCGGGATGGGGATGGTGGGATAGCGGTCGCCGCCCGCTGTCCCCATCAGGTAGAGGCGCGAGCCTCTGGCGCGGATCAGGATCAGGTTTTCGCGGTCGAGGAAGATGGCGTAATGGTCGCCGTTTTCCTTGATGCCAAAGCCAATGCCGCATCCCGAGACATCCGGCGTGGAGCTGTAAGAGCCCCACTCGAAATGGGCGCTGAGTACGAAGTTCGAATACTCGTCTTTCACCTCCTGCGGAAAACCCCATTTGAAATAATCATGAAGTTTGGCGAACTCTTTTTTGAATGATTTCAAGTATTGCGCCTCCCCATCGGTGGTGGTGATATAACCCTTCTTTTGAAAACTCTCGAGCGCCAATTGAAAAGCCTCAGCCTGCTGTGTGGCTTCCACGTTCGGTGTGGCGGTCGGCAGGGGCGTGCTGGTTGGAGGCGGCGTGTTGGTGGAAGTCGGCAGGGGCGTGGCGGTGGGAGCTGCGGTGGGCGTGGCGGTTGGTTCGGGCGCCGCGAAACCGCAGGATGACAGTGCGATCGAAAGAAGAAGGGTCAAAGCAACAAAGCGTGAAATATGGGGATTCATGTTTCCTCCTGGGCAGGCTGTTCATAAATTCTAACGAAGCCGCCTCCTTCAACACGCACGGAGCGGGTGAAGGAGGCGGGATCACGTTCAAAACATATTCAGGCTCTAAGGGCCGTGAAAATTTACTTCGGCGTCCAGAGCAGCATGTCGGTCATCTGACAGCGTGTGCCGTAGCCGCTGTTCGTTCCCGAAAGGACCGAGTAGGCGAAGTAGCCAGCCGAGGTCTGGTCGGTCGAGAGGGTGTATTCCACGAAAGTGCCGTTCACACCCACGTAGGCTTTCTGTCCGCGGACCGCGAGGATGAAATCGGCCTCGGCGGGGTTATCGAAGCTCATGCGCCCCGAGCCCTTGGTGACGCCCACGTTGTAGCTGTAGCGGCCGCGTCCCATCTGGAAGAGGATGCGCGACTTATCGAGGAAGACCGCATAGTGGTCGCCGTTCTCCTGCAGACCAAAGCCGATGCCGCATCCGGAGACATCCGGCGTGGCGCTGGCCGTGGACCAGTTGAAATGCCCGGAGAAGACAAAGTCGGCGATGGGCTTGTCGCGGATCTCATACCAGTTGTAATAGTTGATCTGCGCCCAGTCGGTTTTGAAGTCGTCCAGGTAGATCGCTTCGCCGGCTGTATCGGCAATGTAGCCTTTGTCCATCAAATTTCTTAGCATCGCCATCAGATCCTCGGCTTGCTGGGTGGCCGCCAGGTTGGGCGTGGCGGTCGGGGTCGGGACATCGGTTGGGGTGGCGGTGGGTTCGGGGGTGTTGGTGGGCAGGGGCGTGTTGGTCGGAACCGGCGTGGCAGTCGGTTCGGGTGCGCCAACAGCACAAGCGACAATGGCAAGCGCCATGACGATCATGGCGAGCTTAGCGGGTGAAAAGATCTTGTACATTCTTCCTCCTGAATTATTGGTTGTGAAATGGAAAGGAATAAGAGTGGCTTATAAAATATCCTTATACACACCTCCAACAACAAATCGCCAATTCATGAGTCATGTTTTAAAATCCGCCTGGGTATGTATCTGCCCCAAGATGAATCCATTATATACGACATTTGAAAGGGAAACAGTCTAATTCATCATGAGATTTGGGTGACGTTTTACCGGAAGCACCAAATCGCTTACAATTAATAAATCAAGGAGCCCGCATGGAACTCAAACCCAAAGTCAAACTACAGATCCAAACCTATCAGCGCGTGGAGATCACCGAGCACCACATCTACAAGCGCCTGGCAAAACGCATCAAATCGCCCGAGAACGCAAAGATCCTCAACCAGATCGCCGAAGACGAACTGCGCCACTACCACGGCTGGAAAAAATACACAGAGCAGGAGATCGCCCCCGACTGGTTCAAGATGTGGTTCTACTACATCATCAGCCTCGTCTTCGGCTTCACCTTCGGCGTCAAACTCATGGAAATGGGCGAGGAAGCCGCGCAGAAGAACTACGAGGAGATCGCTGCCATCGTCCCCGAGGCTGCACAGTTCAAGCACGAAGAAGACATCCACGAAGAACAACTGATCGCCATGCTCGACGAGGAGCGCCTGCGCTACGCCGGCTCGGTCGTGCTCGGTCTCAACGATGCCCTGGTGGAACTGACCGGCGCCCTGGCCGGCCTTACGCTCGCACTGCAAAACGGAAAGCTGATCGCCCTTTCGGGGCTCATCACCGGCATCGCCGCTTCCCTTTCCATGGCGGCCAGCGAATATCTCTCCACCCGCTCCGAGAAAACCGACAAACACCCGGTCCGCGCGGCCATCTACACCGGCATCGCCTACATCATCACCGTCACCCTGCTGGTCCTGCCCTACCTGGTCAGCCCCGAAACCTACATCGTCGATCTCATCATCGCGCTGTCCACGGCGGTTGCCATCATCGCCGTCTTCAACTACTACATCTCGGTGGCCAAAGGCGAATCGTTTCGAGAGCGCTTCATGGAGATGGCCGCATTGAGTCTCAGCGTGGCCGCCTTCAGCTTTGGCATCGGCTACCTCATTCGTCTGTGGCTGGGGATCGAGATCTAACATGCAACGGGCGGCGCGTCCCTTCATCATCATCGGCATCGTGTTGATGATCTCCACGTGCGCCTGCGCTGCGCTGACGTTGTTCTGGCCGGGCGTGCTGACTCGCTGGGAGCAGGCGCCCGCCCCGCCCGAGGCAGTGACGCGTCTCGACCTCGGGGAGGCGGGTGAGGTGTTCGCTGTCACCTCCAACGGGACGCTGTACGAATTCCACTTCGGCACATCCAGCACTCCCGCCTCGTGGACCGAGGTCAGCGAACCTTCGGGCAATCCGCCCATCGGCGCGAGTTGTTTCGAGGCCATGCAAAACTATCTGATCTTGCCGCCGCCCGGCAAGGTGGCTTCGCAAGTCAGCGAAAGCTGCGTCTACATGGAATCGGGCTATCGCCTCGATGTGGCCCTGCTCGAGAACGGCGAAGTCTGGACGTGGGAATATGAACGCTATGCCTACTCCGAACTGATGTGCATGTTCGGACTGCTGATCGCCTTCGTATTGGGAATCCCGTTTTTCGTGATGGGATTCGTGTTGAAGGTTTTTCAGAAGGTGAAACGGGTGGAGTAGGTCACGCTTGAAGCGTGACCTACTCTCCCCAATTTAATTCCGTTGGCTCGTCCCAGCGGAAAGCAGGCGGGTACAATCCTCGTTTTTCCCACTCAGTGTAACTACTATGCTTCCAGTTTTGAGGTTCGGTTACATACCCGTGTTTGACCGGATTGTAATGAATGTAGTGAAGATGATATTCGCAGTCTCTGTCATCGCGAATGATGTGATCCCAAAATCGCTTTTGCCAGAACTTCATGGATTGAGATGGCAGAAGCCCAATTTTCCTTTTGTATGCCTTTGTGAAATTCGGTTTGAGCGAATGCAAAATGTCGCTGAAATTGCTTTCCCCGCTGGGCTGAATCAAAATATGGAAATGGTCGGGTAGGAATACATAACCAAGCATATCAAAAGGATGTATTTCTTTCACGTTACGAAGGATTTGGCGTAATAATTCTATATTTTCGGGGTCGCGAAAAACAGGCTCACGATCCTGGACAACTTGCGTGATGAAGACCGCAGTACCCGGGATATAATAGCGCCGAAAATTCATATTGATATTATACGGTAGGTCACGTTTGAAGCGTGACTAAAACGTCACGTTGGAAACGTGATCTACGAGGTGAAAAAATGTGCGGTATTTTCGGGTACGTCTCGAACAAAGAAGAAGCGCTTGGCCCCATCCTCATCGCCGCGGCGGAGAGACTGACCTACCGCGGCTACGACTCGGTCGGCGCGGCGACCATCAACGACGGCAAAATTGACCTGCGCAAAGACACGGGCAAAGTGGACTCGGTCGCGGCCAAGTACAACATCGGCGAGATGCGCGGACAGCGCGGCATCACCCAGTTGCGCTGGGC
>CAYNQA010000200.1:0-6158 GCA_964399225.1 uncultured Anaerolineaceae bacterium | reverse complement strand
CTACAAATCAAAAGCCCGCGATCGAAGCGTGATGCTCAGCCTGCGCGGCGACCAGGGCGCCCCGTCCATTCAAGGCGACGCGCGGTCGCTCGAACGGGCGCTGGCCGCATTGGTGGATAACGCCATCAAATTCAGTCCTCGTGGCGGCGACGTGGAGATCCGCATCGGCACCGACTGGGATCGGCTCTACGTTGCGGTCACCGACCATGGCATTGGCATCTCCCCCGACACGATGCCCAAGATCTTCGACCGTTTCTATCACCTGGAACGCCACGACAACGACCTTTTTGGCGGCATCGGGCTCGGTCTTTCCATCGCCAAGCAGGTCATCGAACAACACGGCGGCTCGCTCGAAGTGGAAAGCAAGCCCGGCGTGGGCAGTACCTTCCGCATGTCGTTCAAACGCTAATCGCAAGGCGGTCACCTCACGGCGGCCGCCTTATTTTTGGGGGTTAAAATCATGTGAGCCTGGAACAAACGGGGCAAAAATTCGGTTGTATAATTGCGCCGCCATTCAAAATCAAGGAGTAATTCAAACATGAAGAAAGTCTTTCAAGCGATCACGGTCGCTGTCATTCTCACACTTGCCCTGACTGCTTGTGGAGCATCCTCCACTCCTGCACCAACCCTCGCCCCCCAGGTGATCAATACTCCGGTCAAGCAGCCCGAAAACGCCGTTCCAACCGTAGCATCATCCGAGTTATGCACCAATCTGTACTGGCCCATCAAGGACGCGAGCCGCTGGGCGTACTCGAGCACTGGAAGCGCCTTCGGCCCGTACGAATTTGGAATGAAACTCCGCGACTTGCGCGCCGATGGTTTCACAGTGTCTGCATCCTTCAAAAAGGAGGCCAATCGGCAGGATTGGCTCTGCACCAATGACGGCATGGTGCCCTATTCCATGATCGGCAACAACGCGATCAACATCCTTGCCATCCGCACGCTCGAAAATGTCTCTCTCACCAATATTGCGGGAACCTACCTGCCTAAGAATATCGTCCCCGGTCAAGTTTGGACATTGGAATATTTGATGACCGGTGAGCAGGAAGATCAAGGCGTGATGTATCCCGCAAGCGGCCACGCAAAGTATCAATTCACAGCCGGTCAGACCGAAACCGTCACTGTGCCAGCCGGCACGTACGAGGCGATGCCCATCACGATCCGCAACGTAATCCTTATCGTTATCGCGGGAGCAAATGGCCAGGAAGAAATCGGCGTGGACAGCACCTACACCTACTGGTTTGCGCCCAACGTCGGGTGGGTGAAGGCCTCAGGGTCAGGAACCCTGGGCGGCCAGGAGTTTTTTGAAACCATCGAATTGATCGGTTTCGACCCGAACTAAACAAAAAGGAGCGAGAAAAAATCTCGCTCCTTTTTTTATTCCGCAAATTCGAGACATAGTTTTCCGGACGAATCGTAATAGGAACGTGCGGCGAAAGGCGGATCCGCTTCGCGCATCGAACCCAGGCGCCCGAGGATCAGCGCCACGTCCTCAACGAGCGGCTGGCCGGCCATTTGCGAAACAGGCAGCCACTCCAGCATCCCCTCCTCGCTGGGACGCAGTTCCCCAGCGCGACTCTCCCCCGTAAAGACAAACAAGCCCACGCCGGCCCCCTGTCCAGCGTCCACAGCGACCGTGCCGCGCAGGCGCAAGTCGGCATGCAAGCCCGTCTCCTCCAGCAGCTCACGCCGCGCAGCCGAGAGCAAGTCCTCCCCCCGCTCCACATGCCCGCCAACGCCATTGTATTTATTGGCCCACAATTTCTTGGTCGGTGCGCCTTTGATGAGCAGAACAGAGTCGCCTCGCGTGAGAAAAATCAACACGCGCGGAATAAGCATGTATCGTTCGCCGGAAATTCCCTGGTCAGATTGAGGCATGGTGATTGTCAGTTTCCAAAAACAGTTGTATAGTAGGCGAAGCGCGGGAAACATTGCAAACCTACCCGCACCATCAAATTATACACACGGCAAGCCAGGGATGATATGAAGAAAACCAAAACCACAGCCGCTATTTTTATCCTGATCTTGTTCCTGACAGCGTGCACGCGAGCGTACCAATCGCCCACGATACGGTTGTGCCGGCTTAACCTGGAACTCTTCAGCGGGTATGGAACCGGTGCGCCCCAACAGTTGAGCGGTCAGGTGGATATCGGGAGCAGCACATCGTATTATTTTCAAGGGAATTTCACCGCAGAGGATGGAACGGTCCACCCCGCCAGGTTTTATTTCGAAGGCGTGACCGTTAATTTCACCATCAAAACCGAAGAGGGAGAAATCTATGGAAGCGGGATGATGGAAAGCGGAGTTTATGCTTGCGAGGGCAAAGGCGGCGGGACACAGACCGGCCCGACCGTGGGCGATATCGGCGATTGGCGCGGAGTATGGTTCAAAGAGGAAATCCCCAATCCAGAACTGCAAGCCACACCCAGCGCGTCAACATCTCCATTCAACAGCTCATTCCTCTGGGGTGCAGGGATATGCGGCGCGGTCATCCTGGTGCTTGGATTGACCGGCGTTGCAAAAAGCGGCGATACACCCTCGCAAGCCTCGAAGACTGCAACCGTGTCCATGCGCAGGCCCAGCCAAAACGTTACTACCAGCAGCAAACCACCCCTGGTGGAATATCACGCAACCTATTTCGCCGGGGACAACCTCTTCGACCTTTCTATCGACATTAAACGAGCTGAACGCTATCTGGGAGAGTGCGGCGTCAACGCGCTGAACCAACTCGATAAAATCCCCGGCCAGGCGACCGGATTTGAGGTCTGGCTCTTCGACCCCGCCAGCGCTGAGACCGTATCGAAAACCCTGATCAGCGAGTATTGCCATTACATCGAAGGCGGGGGTAATATCGGTCAGGTTTTTGTGATCAAACCGCAGACCAGCCTGCAGATAGAAACAACCCATCTGAACGCCCGGGTTCATATCCTCGATCTTGAATACGATGGCACGAGTTCGTATCCCAACAGCGTCATCAAGAAAGCGGTGATCAAAATCGAAGCCTGGGAGAAGCCCGCCGCAACTCGTCAATAACAAACACACTGGTTATCACACGGAACATCCCGCCATGAAAAAATTCCTAAAGAACATTACGTTGCTCCTTGCCATCACCGCGCTTGGAAAGGTATTCTTTGATTGGCTCTTCGGCCGAGTGAGCACTGCAAAACGCTATGTTTTCGATCCGCAGACCTTGCAGGAGATCGCAAACGTCGGCGCGGGCCTCCCCCTCGAGCAGAGGTGGGAGGCGATCCACGAGGAATTTTTACGCAGATATCCCGGCAAAGTCGCGCCGGAGGTTCGCTGGACGTTTAACAGCGCCGGGAATGTCATCTGCCAATTGGCGATGATATACGGCTCCCCGATCGAATATGTGGCATTCTTCGGCACTCCCATCGGCGCCACCGGCTTCTCTGGCCGCTACGGCTACGCCGACGTCTGGGACCTGATGGTGGAAGGAAAAATGTTGACCTACACCCCGGGACAATTCGAGCCGACCGAGTACCTGGCCGGCGACTCAGCCTACCTGGAAAAAGGCACCAGCAAAGGCGTTGCGTACGTTGGAAGCACCTGGATGATCGATTACGGCCGCGGTCTACCCGTGACCATGCTGCCGTTCGGCGTCATTTCGCCCGCCATCTTCAATACCCTGGATGCGCGCAGTGCCTGGCATCAACTTAGCGATTATGGCAAATTGGTTTTACAAGGCATGTTCAAGACAGGATAAACCTTATGAATATCATCGAGACAAAACGGACAAACCTTCGCGAACTCACGCCGGATGACGCAGCATTCATACTCGAACTATTGAATGACCCTGCGTTTATCCGCTTCATCGGTGACAGGAATGTTCGCTCGCTGGAGGATGCGCGCAATTACATGAAGAGTCCGCGCGAGAGCTATGCCCGCAACGGCTTCGGCCTCTGGCTGGTGGAAGACAAGGCGGGGACTTCGCTCGGCATATGCGGCCTGATCAAGCGGGATGCTCTTCCGCATGTGGACATCGGCTACGCCTTTCTGCCGGACTTCCGTTCGCAGGGATTCGCCTACGAAGCCGCCCTCGCCTCGCTCGCCTTCGCGCGGGATACGCTAAAGCTGGACAGAATCCTGGCCATCGTCTCGCCGGACAACGAGCGCTCGATCCATCTATTAGAAAAACTCGGAATGAAATTCGAGCGCATGTTCACCCTGCCGAACGAGACCGAGGAACTCAAGTTGCTTGCAATCGATCTTGCCAGCGATTAAAATCGGTGCAACATCACGGCGAACAGCCAAATTATTTACAGGAGCATAACATGCGCAAACGGAATTGGAGATTGGTTATTTTTGGTTTTCTGCTGATCGGTCTGGCGCTCGGATTCTTCTTCGCCATGCAGTCCATCGCCCCACAATCGCTCGACCCCGTGGAGCTGATGAAAACCGCCGGGCAGGCCGCCGGTGTGGCGATAGGAGTCAGTGTCGTGGTAATCGTGCTGGGCTTGATCGGCAAGAAAAGCCAGTAACACAGAACGAATCACAATCTCCATCCATGGTGCAACACCTGGATGGAGATATATTTTTATCGTATGAAACCCATCGAGCCTTACCCCCGCAAGCCGGTCGAATTTCTGCCTTACGATGCCCGGATGCCGAGCATAGCCCAACGGGTCATTGACCTGGTCGAGGCAGCCATCCCTGCTGTGACCGCGGAGCACATCGGCAGCACCGCCGTGCCCGGCTGCGGCGGACGCGGTGTGATCGACCTGATGATCCTTTACACCGATGCAGACGTGGAACGCATACTCCAACAACTGGATGAACTCGGCTTCGAGTGGGTCCAACGCAAGAACGAACTTCCAGACGAGTGGCCGAAGGGAGCGGGTGCCATCCGCGTGGACGGCGAACTGTTTCGCCTGCACATTCACGTCCAACCGGCCGATCATCCCAGCGTGGCAGAGAAGCGCGCATTCCGTGATCGTCTGCGGCGTGACCCACAATTTTGCGAGCAGTATATGGATCGCAAGCGGGCGATACTTTCCGCAGGAACGACAGACCCGATCGCTTACACCTCAGCCAAGGCAGACTTTGTCGCTGGATTTACCACAAGGAAGATCCTGCGCCTTTCCCATACCAATTCTGAGGACAGCGATTTCGTCGCGCTCGTGCGCCTGCTCGACGCCGACCTTGCCCTCCGCGATGGGGATGAGCACGCGTTTTATGCACAGTTCAACAAGATCGCCATGATCAAGCATGTGATCGTCGCCTACGTGGACGGTCAAGCCGCGGGATGCGGGGCGATCAAGGAATACGCGCCGGGCACCATGGAGGTCAAGCGCATGTTCACACGGGCAGAGTATCGCGGACAAGGGATCGCAAGCAAGGTGCTGGCCGCTTTGGAGGCGTGGGCGGCGGAGCTTTCCTACGAGAAATGCATTTTGGAGACCGGCAAAAAGCAGGTCGAGGCTGTCGGCTTGTACGAGAAGAGTGGGTATAAAGTCATTCCAAACTACGGGCAATATGCGGAAGTTGAAAACTCGATCTGCTTCGAGAAAAATATACGGAGGTTGCCATGAGTCCTGCGCGCATGTCGAAGCTTGAAGCCGGTGTCCGCACCGTGCTGGAATTTAACGATGCCTTCAACCGTCACGACGTGGACGGAATGATGAAGCTGGCCAGTGAGGATACAGTATTTGAAAACACAGATCCCGCGCCCGATGGGACAAGGTATGAAGGAAAGGCGGCCGTATCACAGTTCTGGCGGGATTTCTTCGGCAATTCGCCTAACGCACACATTGATATCGAAGAAATATTCGGGTTGGGATTCCGCGTGGTGATGCGCTGGAAATACTCATGGGGCGAGGGTCACGTCCGCGGTGTGGATGTGTTCAAGCTCAAAGATGGGTTGATCTGCGAGAAATTGTCTTACGTGAAAGGATAGCCATGGATGGATCATGGATCGAGGAAGAGATTGCCAAATTCATTACCGAATACGGTGCTGTGCCGCCACCCTGGTTCATATTCCCTGAAACACATCCCTATGACTTGATCTGGCGTATGGGCGCGGGCGAATCTCATTTGATGGTGTTTGGAGCCTGGTGGGAAAAACAAAAAGAAAACCTCGATGAAACTCAGCGCATCAGCTATTTCCGCGCGTGGCCGCCGCCACCCCGCTGGTTGACATG
>CAYNQA010000199.1:0-6158 GCA_964399225.1 uncultured Anaerolineaceae bacterium | reverse complement strand
AGAGGATACGCCGCTGGACAGGTTTGAGTCCATCGCGCGCATCGGGCAGCGCGCGCGCCACGATCACGCTCATTGCGTAATCGAGATACGATTGCTGCATTTCCTGGTCGATGTCAATCTTCTTTATAACGCCGAGATCCATGTCGAGTCCTTTTTATTCACCACGGAGAACATAGAGAGCACGGAGATTTGTTATTCTCTGTGAACTCCGTGTTCTCCGTGGTAAAAAATATGTTCTAATTGCGGGGCATATCTTACGGGGAAAGAGGGGAAGCGTCAAGTGCGGGCGCAGGTAACCTGTTTAGGTGATTGCACAATCAGCCGCAAGTAATAAAATACACAGAACTTTTAGAGGTGACCCATGAAACTCGAAACCAACAAGCAAGTCTGGGGCGCGCGGCTCATCACGTGGATCGTGATTTTGGCCGCTTCGTGCGGGGTGATCTTCGGCGCCTCGTTCATTTTGGGACCGACGCTCTTCAGCAGTGAGGCGGTCAGCCGCAAGGTGGCGGTTGCGTACTACTGTCCCGGCGCGGTGGACTGGAAAGAGCAGCGCGGCGCGTCCGGGCCGACCACGTCCAGCCCGAGCGGGACGCAAGGCCATACCGTGGAGATCACCTGCTTCTTCGAAGATGGCAGCACAAAGGTCATCAGCAATGAGGAGTTCGCGCTCACTGCCATCGCCGGAATGTTTGGCGGCGGCGCGTTGTGCGGTGTGGGACTTGCCATTCCGATCTTGTTCGTGCCGTTCTTTTTATTCCGAAAGAAAAAATCGGCCTAATTCACATTGAAAGCAGTACGGATTTCCAGGTATCCCAAGTAAGTCTGCGCTTATCTGACGTCCGGTTATATGGACGGTCATAAAGGATATGTTCCCAGGCCGGCTTGGATTCCACGCCGGTGATGACAGGCTTATCGTCGATCAAAATATCAGCCTGCACCAGCGTCTTGTCGCGTGTGAGGACAAGGCGCTGGGTCCAGTCGGAGCCGAGGTGCATGTCCACCCACTCAAATTTCTCGAGGACGCAATGCCGGTATTTGCGCAAGGGGCTGCTGCACAGGAACACGTCCAAACCGAGCGCGCGCATTTCGGCCAGCGCCTGTTTTGCGCCGGGGACGATCTCCATCCCTTTGAAAAAGCCCGGCTCCCAATAGACATCATCGACCAGCGGCTTCAGACCTTCCGGATAATCGTCCCGAATGTAAAAGGTGGTTCTTTCTTCGAGAGGCACGAAGAACTTCTGCGGGTGGCGGGATCTCCAAATTTGTAAAAACTGCGTTTCAAGGTCCGCAAGCACCCCATCCATGTCGACCAGGATTCTCATTCCGATTCTCCACTTCCATATCAAGGTTTCATTTCAAAATTCAAACGCAGACCGAGGTCTGCACTTCTTTTTTATGCTACGCGGGGTCGAGTTGCCAGATCATAAATCCTTTGGATAAAAACTTCTTCTGAAGATTGATCTCGTAGCCCTTCGATGCCAGTCCCTCCGCCGCGGCGACGAACCATTGACGCGGACCGAATGTCTTCGCGTGGGAGGCCTGTGCGGCTGCACGCTTCCACGCGGCAAAGAACTCGAAGATGCGCTCCCCCGCAACCATGCGGTGGATGTAATTCTTCGGCAAAATGGTCTGGAACTCTTCCACGTCAAAACCCATGCGGAAGTTGGTGCTGAAGACCAGCGCTTCGAATCTCCAATCGCCGTTTTCCGTTCTTCTCACCACATTCGCCGTCCAGATACTACCGAACGGATTGGATGTCCCTTCGATCATCAGCCCACCGGGCAACATGTATTGTGCGAGACGTTCGTATGCGGGGGCAAAATCTTTTTCCTCGTACTGCCGCAGTACATTGAAGGCACGGATCAGGCGGACCGTCTCCCCTGCTTTCAATGGCAGGTTGAACCCGCCGAGACGGAAGAAGGTTTTTTCATCGGCAAAAGGGAGCGCAGCCTCGACACGTTCCTTATCGATCTCCACGCCGAGGATGGGGAGATTGGGATTCACTTTGCGGAAGCGAGACGCGCTTTCGAGGGTGGTACGCGCGTCGAAGCCATATCCGAGGTCCACGAACAGCGACGAAGCGAACCCGCCCTCGGTCCGCGTGAGAAGCGAGGGTTCGTAGAGCAGGATGAAGTTATCCACCCGGCGGAGTCGGTTGGAGGCTGTCTTGCCGCGGGTGGGTTGTCCTTCCGGTTTTCTGGAGGCAGCGCGAGGGTGAATAGTCACGTGAAAAAAAATCGGGGGCGACCTTTCGGCCGCCCCGGGTGTTTTAGGGCGTGAAGTCGATGGTTTGCGTGATGCAGGTACCACCCTGGTTGATCTTGGTACACAGGGTGACGGTGGCTCGCATATTGTGGCCGGCAATGTTGTTGACAAAGGCCGGTGAGCTTATGATGTAATTATCTCCCGGCTCGAGTTCGGAGATGATGCCGGAGTTGAGACAACCATCCAGGTCGGTGAAGCCATCGCCGAAATCGGTCAGCGTGATGTTGAGCGTGCGATCCTTGATGGATAGCGAGAAGGATTTGAAGGAGATGGGACCGGTGTTCTTGACCTTCAACTCAGCCCACCAGCCAACGCACGAATCGACGCCCGCGTATGAAAGGGTGAAATTGGGAGCCGGTGTGGGCGTGGGCGGCGGTGTGTAGACCGGGAGGAGGGAGATGTTGCCGATCACCGTGGCGTATTGACCCCAAACCCAACAGAAGCCGGTGGGGCTTTCATTATCACGGATGTACCAGTTCAAGCCGGATGGATCGCGCGCGATCACTTCGGCGGTCTCTTCAACGAGCAAGCCGCCGACACGGTCATACACAATGCCTGGACCAGTACGGCAGTTTGTATCCACCGACACACTGATCAGCGGTACGGAGGATGTGGACGTAAAGGCCGGCGTGGGTGAAAGGGTGGGAAGCGGCGTAAAGGTCGCATCGGCGGCGGTGGGAGCGGGAGCCGTGGCCGACGGCAGGGGCGAAGGTTGCGGCTGATTGATCACCGCTGCCACCGTAAGCGCAGCAGCCGTGGATGCGTTGTCCATATCCGGCGGCGGGGTTGGCTGAGGCAGGTTGCAAGCCAGGACAAAGACCAGCATGACGGTAATCAATAACAGGCGTCGTATGGTGAACATGGGAGCCTCCTTTTTGGCACTTCGAGTATACCCAAGTCACGGACGATTGCAAGCCGCCCATTCTGATCATCGGGCCTTACAACGCAATGAAAAAAGAGAGACGCCTCTTGCGAGGCGTCTCTGCATTTCTAATCGGCGGCGGAGCTATCGGGGATCTCGGTCCACTGTGAGGAACCCTGCTCCCCATTGAGTTTCTTGAAGCGGTCGGGGGTGAAGCCGGTGCCTGCGGGGATGAGCTTGCCGATGATCACGTTCTCTTTCAGACCGTAGAGCGGGTCAGTCGTGGAGGCAATGGCCGCGCCCGCCAGCACTTTGATGGTGTGCTGGAAGGATGAAGCCGAGAGGAACGAGTCTGTGCTCAGCGAGGCCTTGGTGACGCCGAGCAAAACTTCGGCGAACTTGGCCGGCTGCTTGCCTTCGGCCAGAAGAGCTTCGTTCACGCGGCGGATCTCGAGACGATCGACCGGGTCACCGGGCAGGTACTTGGTGTCGCCGGGGCGGGTGATCTGCACCTTGCTCAACATCTTGCGGATGATGACTTCAAAGTGCTTGTCATGGATGTTCTGGCCCTGTGAGCGGTATACCTTCTGGATCTCGGCCATCAGGTAGAGCTGACATGCCTCACGTCCGCGGATGCGAAGAACGCGGTGCGGGTTGAGCGAGCCTTCAGTGAGCGGTTCGCCGGCACTGATGTGTTCACCTTCGCGGACAAGCAGGCGCGAAGTAGTGGGAATTTCATACTCACGCTCTTCGCCCTGATCGTAGGAGACGACAACCTGGTGGGTCTTCTTTTCCACGCGTACGCGTCCACCATGCTGGGCGGTGATCACCGCGTCATCGAGCTTGGCGATGACCTCACCGGCCTTCACATCCACCTCGGACTTGGCGATGATCTTCCAATCTTCGGGGATGTCATAGGTGTCACTGACCAGTTCGCTGTGCTCGATCTTGACGAGACGCAGGTCAGCATATTTCTCGGACTGCACCACGCGAACAACACCATCGATCTCGGCGACCACGGCTTCACCCTTCGGCTGCTTGCGGGCTTCGAAGAGTTCTTCCACGCGCGGGAGACCAGTCGTGATGTCGGTGCTGCCAGTGGAGGCAACACCACCGGTGTGGAAGGTACGCAGGGTCAACTGCGTGCCCGGCTCACCGATGGACTGGGCGGCCACGATACCAACAGCCGAGCCCATGTCCACCATGGTGCCGCGGCCGAGGTCGAGACCGTAACACTTGGCGCAGATGCCGTGGTCGAGTTCACAGGTCAACGCCGAGCGGACCGGTACTTCATCGAATCCGGCGTTCGCGATGTGGTGCGCCATTTCATGGCTGATGACATCGTCACGTTCGCCGATGACCTCACCCGTTTTCGGGTCCAGAACGCGCTGCGCGAGCAGGCGGCTGTAGAGGCGGGCATGCAAAGGCTCGCCTGCGATGTCGTCCTTGCGGCGGATGAGGATGAAATCCTTGGTGCCGCAATCGTGTTCGTTGATGATGATGTCCTGGGCAATATCCACAAGACGGCGGGTCAGGTAACCAGCATCTGCGGTACGAAGAGCGGTATCGGCCAGACCTTTGCGCGCGCCGTGCGTGGACATGAAGTATTCCATGGCGGTCAGGCCTTCGCGGAAGTTCGAGCGGATCGGGAACGGAATGATACGCCCGGACGGGTCAGCCATGAGACCGCGCATACCGGCCAGCTGGGAGATGGTGGAGAAACCACCCTTGGTTGCGCCGGAGGTCGCCATGGTGGAAAGGTTGCCGTCCGGATCCATGTGCTTCTTCACGGCGTCAGCCACACGGTCGGTGGTCTTCTGCCAGATCTCGATCTCGCGTTCGTTCTTTTCCTGCTCGGTGAGCAGACCGCGGCGGAAGTCGCGCTGAACGGTTTCGACCTGCGCGAGCGCTTCGCCGATCAGGCCTTCACGTTCCGGCGGGATGGAAATATCAGAAACGGCCAGCGTGGTGCCGGATTTCATGGCATATTCAAAGCCGATGCCTTTGATACGGTCGGCGACGTTGGTGGTGATCTCCTGTCCGCACAGCTCATAGACTTCAGCGATGAGGTCTTTCACGCCGCCTTTTTCGAGTTTGCGGTTGACGAACTGCACCTGCTCCGGCAAGACGCGGTTGAAGATGACGCGTCCAACCGTGGTGTCGATGATGCGGGTCTCTTTTTCGGACAGGCGTTTGGCGTTGTTGTCGTACCAGGTCTCCACGCGGAGTTTGATCTCGCTGTGGACTTCGACCTGGCCAAGCTGATACGCAAGCTCGACTTCATCCATATCGGCAAAGGCACGGCCATCACCCTTATGATTGGCTTTCTGGGCCATCGTCAGGTAATACACGCCAAGCACCATGTCCTTGGACGGGCTGATGATCGGCTCGCCATCGGCGGGCTTGAGCAGGTTGCGCGAGGAGAGCATAAGCTCACGAGCTTCCTGGACAGCCTTTTGCGAAAGCGGAACATGCACGGCCATCTGGTCGCCGTCAAAGTCCGCGTTGAAGGCGGTGGTGACGAGCGGGTGCAACTGGATGGCGGAGCCTTCGATCAGGAGCGGCTCAAAGGCCTGGATGCCGAGACGATGCAACGTCGGGGCGCGGTTGAGGAGCACTGGGCGGTCTTTGATGGCTTCCTCGAGCACCTCCCAGACCTCAGGGCGGTTGCGTTCGATCAGGCGGCGGGCGCCCTTCACGTTCGCGGCGTAGTTATGCGACACAAGCCGCGCGATAACAAATGGACGGTAAAGTTCGAGCGCCATGCTTTTGGGCAGGCCGCACTGGTAGAGTTTGAGTTGGGGACCGACCACGATCACAGAACGGCCGGAATAGTCCACGCGCTTGCCGAGCAAGTTGCGGCGGAAACGTCCCTTCTTGCCTTTGAGCATATCGCTGAGCGATTTGAGCTCGCGGCGTCCACGGCGGGAGAGGGCCTTGCCGCGCTGGCTGTTGTCGATCAGGCTGTCAACAGCTTCCTGCAACATGCGCTTCTCATTGCGGATGATGACATCCGGCGCGCCGAGCT
>CAYNQA010000198.1:4254-6193 GCA_964399225.1 uncultured Anaerolineaceae bacterium | reverse complement strand
GAACAGATAGTTCAGCAGCGAATATCCCCACACGAACTTGTATGCCACATGCAGGCGGTACTCGTATCCCAGCGTATCCCAGCGGATAGCGCCGCGTGAGAGATACTGTGTCAGGTATCCGACCAGGGGAATCAGAACAGCAAGGATGGCAAGCTGTTTGCGCGGTTGTGTCACCGGGAACTGAGAGAGTAGTGCCCCCATGGCGAAGGCGTCCACGTGTGAGAATGGCAGCACGTAAATGGCCGTGTACGGATCGCCCAGCGGTGCACTGATCGCGCCGCTGTCGTAGATGAAATAGGCAGCCAGCCGCAGTACCGGTCCGAGCGCAATACAGGCAAGGAAAAGGTGTTTCAGCTTTTCCTTTGGGGTGAGCAGGAGCACCAACGGCCAGACGATGTAGAACTGTTCCTCCACCGAGAGCGACCAAAGGTGGGCAAGAAAGCGCGTGTGGACGAACATGCCGCTGGCATGGAAGAGATCGTAGATGTAGAAATACGCATACGATAGTTGAGGTTCCACCACCCCGATCAATTCCTTGCGGAGAAATTGCGCCGGGATGGCACTCTTTTGCCAGATGGCCAAGCTGATGAGAATAAGGTAAAGATAGTAGAGTGGAAAGATGCGCAGGAAGCGTCGCCCATAGAATTTCTTGAAATACTCCCCGATGGGCAGCGACTCTTTCATGCGTATCAGGATCCCGGTGATGAGGAAACCGGAGAGTACAAAGAAGAGTTGCACTCCCATCCAGCCGAACGCCACATCGCTGGAATGTCCTGCCAGGACCGTTAGGAAAGCAATGGCGCGCAGGCCGTCGAGACCGGGAATCATGGCGCAAATTATACCCGTCCATCTTTGGATTCCCGCGCCCGGATTCATTGACTCATCCCGGAGGCCATGATATATTTGCGCCCGAACGGTACCAGTAAGTTCGCTTTGGAAGTAAGACGCAAGGTCGGCTCACGGGAAGTCTCGTGGGCCGTTTTTGTTTTGAGCCTCCGTTCGGACAACCAGGTACCAGATCCATCTCTTCTGTTTGCATAAGGAGCAAATACAATGTCTGAACGTATCATCGGCACCGTCAAGTGGTTCAATGGAAGCAAGGGCTACGGCTTCATCGAGCGCGAAGGCGGCAAGGACGTTTTCGTCCACTTCTCGGCCATCCAGGCTGACGGCTTCAAGAACCTCAACGAAGGTCAGAAGGTCGAGTTCACGGTGGAGCAGGGCCCCAAGGGTCCGCAGGCCGCCAACGTGATCGTCGTTAACTAGTCCTGAACTACACCAACAAAAATCCCCGCGAGTTTACTCGCGGGGATTTTTTTATTCCGAGGTGGAGATGGCAGGCCGCATATTACCGTCCGTGCCCGCGCGCTCAATATTGCTATCCATGCCTTTGCATGAATCTCTCCATGCGGTGAATGGCTTCCTCGATCTTGCTGTATTCGGTGGCGTAACAGGCGCGGACAAACCCCTCGCCGCCCGGCCCAAACGAGTTGCCGGGCACCACCGCCACATGTTCCTCCTCGAGCAGTTTTTGGGCGAAGGTCTCATCGTCCATGCCGGAGGCGGAGATCTTCGGGAAGGCGTAGAACGCGCCGCGCGGTTCGAAGGTCTGCAAGCCGAGGCGGTTGAGACCGTCCACGAGCAGACGGCGGCGGCGATTGTACTCGGTGACCATTTCCTGAACGAAGCGTTCGCCGTTATTCAGGGCCTCGATGGCGGCGTCCTGTGCAGTAGTGGGCGCGGACATGATGGTGTATTGGTGGATGCGCACAAGGCCCTTGATCAGGTCGGCCGGTCCGGCCGCGTAGCCGATACGCCAGCCGGTCATGGCGTAATCCTTTGAGAAGCCGCCCAACAGGATGGTGCGGCGCTTGATGCTCTCGCTCAGCGACGGGACGCACACGTGCTGGAAGTCATACACCAGGCGGTCGTAGATCTC
>CAYNQA010000198.1:0-4154 GCA_964399225.1 uncultured Anaerolineaceae bacterium | reverse complement strand
TAAAGCGCCTCCGAAACACCGACGGTGGCAATGATCTCGTTGACCGGGTCGTACTTCACGCCATACAAACGCTCGATGTTATCCGCAATGGCGCGGCGCAATTCCAGTTTGCCGGAGTTCGAGGTGTAATGCGTCTCGCCTTGTTGCAACGAGCGGATGCCCGCCTCGAGGATCGGCTTGGGCGTGGTGAAGTCCGGTTCGCCGATGCCGAGCGAGATGACGTCCTTCATTGTGGCGGCGATGTCGAAAAATTTTCGGATGCCGCTGGGTTTGAGCCCTGCGACGCGTTGCGAGAGATACTTCGTGTTGCCGATTTCAGCCATTGATTCTCCTTGGTTGTTTTTCGTCATTGTGAGGCTTTAAGAAGCGATCTGCCTTGATGCAAGGAGATGGCTTCGGGCCGGTACGCCCTCGCAATGACAGCTAACGTTATGGATGGATTACCGTGCTGTTATCGCCGATGTTCAGCGATGATGGTTTGTTTGCATTCGCCTGCCCTTCCACGCGGCAGTTGCGGCCAATGAGGGAATGGGTCAATGCGCTGCGCTGGATCTGGGTGTCCGCTTCGATGATGCTGTCTGAGATGACGGCCGATTCGATCTTGCAGTTCGGGCCGATGGAAACGTGCGGACCGATGACGGCATCCTTGATCTCGGCGCTGGGGTGGATGAAGACCGGCGCCTCGATGCGGACCCCGGGGCGGGTTGCGGCTAGCGAGGTGTTATCCGCCCCGCGGTCGAGCAGGAGGCGGTTCGTCTCCAACGTGGCCTCGATGGTGCCGGTGTCCAGCCAGGTGTGGATCTCATTCGTGCGCACCTTCGCGCCATGTTCGATCATCACCGAGATCGTGTCGGTCAGGAAAAATTCGCCTTTGAGCATGAGGTTGCGCTGCATCTGCTCTTCGATGGCGTCGAGAAGTTTTTGTGCATCTTTGAAGTAATAACACCCCACCACTACAAGGTTGTTGTCGAGCGATTGCGGCTTTTCGATGAAGCGTTTTACCCAGCCTTGCGGCCCAAGCTCTGCCACGCCGAAGCGGCGCGGATCGGGGACCGGCATGACCCAGGCCACCCCGTCGGCGGTTTCGTCTGCGAGGAAGGAGAAGTCGGTTTCCATAAGCGTGTCGCTGAAGCAGACGATCATGGGCCCGCGCAGGTGTTCGCGTGCCAGCCAGAGGGCGTGCGACTGGCCTTTCATCTCATGTTGCACCACGAAATGAGCGTTCATATTTGGGTAGTGCTCTTTAATGAAAGGGGGGACTTGCAGTTCGCCGAGATACGGCCCGAGGATGAAAACGTATTCCACGTTTTGCGGGTCGGGCAGGGTGTTGAACATGTCCAAAAGATGTTCCAGCGAGGTTTTTCCAGCCACGCTGACCAACGGTTTGGGCTTGCTGTATGTATGCGGCCTCATGCGGGTCCCCCACCCGGCCATCGGTATGACGATCTTCAGGGTTTCAGCCAATGAAGGTCTCCAGTGAAAGATTTCACCCCTATTGTACCAAACGGGAAAAGCAAACGTCAGGAGACGTTCGGCTCCGTTGTTTCCGTCACCTTCTCCAATTCCGCGATCTGTGACTCGATCAACGTCACCGCGGATTGGAGTGTCTTGCGGTCGAAGGAGAGTTTTGTGCCGGCGGCCGCAAAAAGGTCCGGGAGGGATGCGGTGGCGCCGAGGGCAAGCGCGTTGCGATAGGCTTGTGTCGCGGCGGACGGGTCTTTCAGCGAGTTGGCCCAGATCTGCACTGCGCCAAGTTGGGCCAGGCCGTATTCAATGTAGTAGAACGGACTTTGCAGGATGTGGCTCTGATGATGCCAGTGCGTGGGCAGGTATTTCTCGATGCCTTCATAGTCCACGCCGGGGATGAAGCGGCCGAAGAGTTTTTTCCATTTTGCGTCGCATTTCTTCGGGTCTGTGCCGCGCTCAGGATTTTCGTAGATCCAATGCTGGAAGGAGTCGACGAGAGCGATGTAAGCCCAGAAGAGCAGGATATCTTCCAGATTTTCGATGCGCGCGCGGGCAGCCTCGGCTGGGCTGTAGAGTCCGCTTTCGGTCAGGTGAGAGGCGGCCAGCAGTTCCAGCGCCTGCGATGCGATCTCGTTGAATTCCATCGGCGCGTTGCGCTGCATGACATAGGGCAGGCGTCCCGCTTCGAAGCCGTGAAAGGCGTGACCGGCCTCGTGCAGCAGTGTGAATACATCGTAGTTCAGTCCCACCGCGTTCATCAGGATGAACGGCTTATGCGACCATTCGAAGATGGTGCAGTAGGCGCCGTCGGTCTTGTTCTTGCGGCTTTTCAGGTCGAGCAGTTTTTCATTGTTCATCAGGGCGAAATATTCGCCGAGGACTGGGTCCACGCGCGCGAACATCTTCGCCGCGCCAGAAGTTAACTGTGTGACACTGCGGAACGGACTCAAGGCCGGGCGGCCCAGCGGGTCCACGTACTCATCCCACGGGCGGACCTTGTCCAGCCCCATCTTCTTTTTGCGCCGTTCATGGACTCGCGTTGCCGCAGGCACCACCACTTTTTCGATCGAGGTCTGGAAGACCTTGCAGTCTTTGGGAGTGTAATCAAAACGCTGTTTTTGTTTCCAGGCGTATTCGCGATAGTCGGCCAGGCCGGCATTCGCTGCGATCTGCTGGCGAAGCGGGAATAGTTTGCGCCACAACTCGTGGATGGCCGGCTGATCGGTGAGCATGCGTTCGCGCATCAAGCGCCAGGCTTGCTCGCGGATATTACGGTCGTTCTCTTCCACGAGGATCTTCTGCATCTCGGTATAGGTGCGTTCTTCGCCGTTCCATTGCACGGTCTGTGCGCCAATGATCTCATCGTAGTCGCCGCTGAGCTTTTGTTCCTCTGCCAGGAGCGGCAGGTTGGCCTCGCGGAACAACTCCGAATCCGCGCGCATATTGCGCAGGGGAATCTCCATACCCTTGGGGACCAATCCGCTGGCGAGCAACTTCTCGCGGAGTTTTTGCTCGTAGGTGCGCGAAGGGTTGAAGATATTGTCGGTGTTTTCCTGCAGGCGGCTTTCGGCCTCTTTATCCGCCGTATTGACAGTGGTTGCCACGCTCAGGCGGTTATTCTGTTCGTACACCACCTCACTCAGCTTGGACCAGTTCGCCAGCCAGGCATCCACGTTGGCAGCTGTCACCTCGCGCTTGACCAATAAACGGTAGCGTGGTTCCAGTTCCTTCCAGGTGAGGGCCATTAGTTCTTCGAGCGTGGAGGGGAGTTTGAGGGGCATGAGTAAGGGATGAGGGGAGGCAGGTGTAAGATAGGAATTAGGAGTTAGGAAGTAGGGGTTAGAAGGAGGGTGGTGTTTGGTTTCGTGAGGATTGGCGGGTTTGAACTAGCGGTAGACGGCGTAGCCGAAGATTGCGGCGACGAGTACGAGCCAGACGGGGTTGACCTCGGTCAATGTTAGCAGGGCAAAGGCCACTAGCGCAATGACAACTTTATCCCAATTTCCGAACAGGCTTGCGCCCCACCCGCCGGTTTTGACGTTGAAAACGGTGTAAGCCATGGTGTAGGCGGTCCATAACAGCAGGCCCACAATCACCGGGCGCACAGCCTTGAGCATAGACGCCACTGCGGGACTATCCTTGATGCCGAAGAAGAAGATCACCATTACCAGCATCAGCAGGGTGGTGGGCAGGATGGTGCCGCTGACTGCCGAAATCGCGCCCGCCAGCCCGGCCAATTTATAACCGACGTAGGCTGAAACCTGCGGGGCGATCGGTCCAGGCAGGGCGTTACCAATGGCCAATGCATCGGCGAACTCTTCGGGGGTGGTCCAACCTGCGGCGACCACTTCGCGCTGCATCAGTCCCATCGAGGCGGGGCCGCCGCCCCACGAGAAGAGTGCCACACGCGCGAACACGAAGAAAAGGTCCCAGAGAAGTTTCCATTCCATTTACCACTCTCCAAACTTTGGGCTGGCCCGGCCCTCGCGGAATTCCTCGATGCGCTGGCGGTGGCCTGCAATGACCTCGCCCGGCAGATCGTCCAGAGGAAAGAAGCGCGCCTCGGCAATTTCTGAATCGGGCTTGCCAACAATAGTGAACTCTACACAACGGAAGAGGACGTTGTGGTCTGTCTTCCATTGTTGACTGGTGTAAATGCCGACCAACTCCATTGGGCCGGCTTCTGC
>CAYNQA010000197.1:0-6202 GCA_964399225.1 uncultured Anaerolineaceae bacterium | reverse complement strand
CTTCGCGGGCTTTTTACCGCCACGGATGGCAATCCTGGTCCCTCGCCGCGTGGACAGACCCGGTCCGCGAACTGCCGGTGATGAAGCCCGAACTCTTTCACTCACGGCAGACCGATCCCGTCTACGCGAAGCATCCGCATCCCAACGGTTCATGGCTCGGCGCGGTTGAACTGGAGGATGGAAGCATTGTCTTTCTCGGCGCGCTTGGGCTGGAGGCTCACGTTTCGCTACGAGGGAACCAACTTCAAGGTTGGTATGAATCGGGGAGCGGCGAGTGGTTTATCGCGAGCGGAGCGAGTGGGAACGAGCTGGAAATCTTCGAGAAATATGCCGGTCTGCTCGGGGAGCGATATGGGAAAGTGATGCCAAAACCTGCGCCACGTGTCTGGTGCTCCTGGTATAGTTTTTATAAAGAGATCAACGAAAAGAAAATTCAAGGCGTGCTCAAAAGCCTCGGCGACCTGCCCTTCGACGTAGTCCAAATTGACGATGGCTGGCAGGTCGCGCCCGGGGATTGGGTTCCCAACGCCAAATTCCCCAAAGGCATGGACGGTATCGCCGCGTCCATCCGCGCTACGGGGCGCAAGGCCGGTCTCTGGCTCGCGCCTCTTTCTGTCGGGGAACAATCCAGCATCTACCGCGACCATCCCGATTGGCTGTTGCAAGGATTCGATGGCAAACCTGTCCACGCGGGGTTTGAGTGGGGCGGCAACGTTTATGCGCTGGACGCAACTCATCCCGAGGCGGCGAAGTGGTTGGAGAACACCATCCGCACGGTTGTGAGCTGGGGCTACGAATACCTCAAACTGGATTTTATTTACGCGGGTGGATTGCCGGGCAAACGTCACGTGGACATGCCGCGTGAAGCGGCGTATCGTCACACCCTCGAGATCATGCGCCGCGCGGCAGGGGACGCGTATCTGCTCGTCTGTGGTTCTCCTATCATCCCCTCGCTGGGGTTGTGCGACGCGATCCGCGTTGGACCCGATGTCGCCAATTTGTGGGACAGCCGCTTTTACAGTTACCTGCTCTACAACCAAACTACGCCGGGCGTGAAAAACGGCATCCGCACCACACTCAATCGTTTGTGGTTGAAGTCCCTCGTCCACGTGGACCCGGACGTGGCCTTCTTCCTCGAAAGCAAAACGCTTACTGCCGAGCAACGCCAATTATTTCAAGACCTGACCGAGGTTTGCGGCTTCAAGGCCTCCTCCGACCTGCCATCCTTGTGGAGTGAGTCTGAGCGCGAGCAGGTCCGCAAGTGGCTGACAACCCGGCAAGAGTCTGTCCGCGAGGGGCGAACCCGCTTCACCGTCGGAGGCCGAAGCGTGGACTTTCGTCCCGCCATGGACCTGCCTCCCCGCCCCGGCGGATTTGCCATCGTCGAGCGCGCTGTCGTTTCGTGGTTTAGCGAACAATTGTGGGCGTTGAAAATTTGGGATTGGCTGCTGCGCACGAACCCAGTTAAAGAAGACGGCGGAGATTAACTCCGCCGTTCTTATTTCTGAAACAACTCGTCTGTCTTCGCTGCCATGATGAAATCGTTGCGGTGCAGACCTTTGATCACGTGCGTCCACCATTGGACGGTGACCCTGCTCCACTCGGTGACGATACGCGGATGATGATCCTCCAACTCGGCAATCTCCGCGACCTTGTTTGTAAAGGCCAGGGCTTCGGCAAAATTCTTGAATTTAAAAACGCGTTGAATGAGCGGAATGCCATTCCGCTCCACAACTTCCCATTCGGGGATTTGCGGGAGTAATTCGGAAACCTCAACTTCTGTCATGGGCAAGACGCCACCACGACAGGGAATACACCTTTGCGATGCAAGCGATGCAGTCATTGCGGCTCCGCCTCCAGCGTGAAGACCGTGATCTCAGGGCGGCAATTAATGCGCACAGCAGGCTCCAGCATCCCCACACCACGATTCGTATACTGAAACATCTCGCCCACCTGGTACAAACCCGACGGGTATTTGTGTCCATGCTTCGGGGTTTTGATCGGCCCCAGCCATGGAATGACCACTTGTCCCCCATGAGAGTGACCCGAGATCTGCAGATCGAATCGGCCAGTGGCAGCACTGGTGTCGGCAAAATCAGGCTCATGGCAAAGCAGAATGGCCATCGCCTCTGGGGGAAGTTGCGAGAGTGCCTGCTCAAGATCGGCATGACCATCGTAGACGCTGTCCACACCGCAGATGTAGAAGGCCGAATCGCCACGCGGAATGGTCATCACGTTGTTCGAGAGATCATGGATGCCAATGGCCTGCAAACGGTCGCGGATCTTTTGTACATCGGTCCAGTGGTCGTGATTTCCCATCACATTGATGGGAATGGACGCAGATCGAGAAAGAGGCTCCAGCGCTGCAGCAACGTCTTCTAATGCCTGTTCACGCGCGGCATCCCAGCCGTGACCGAGCAAATAGTCGCCTGTAATGACAACTACATCGGGCGCTTCGGCTAACAACAGCGCAACGATATGGTCCAGACGTTCGCGATTCATCCAGCCGCCCATGTGAATGTCGCTGATCTGCGCAATACGAAAACCAGAAAAAGCTTGGGGCAATCTGCGTAAGTGCAGATGAAGGCGCACAATTTCCACCCAGGCTGGCTCCAACTGGGCGGCGTAGGTCAGACCACCGCCCAGGGTAAATACACCGGCCAGCAAAAACAAGCCAGACGCTTTTAGAACATCGCGTCGAGATAAATTTGTTGCCATTTCACCAGCGGGTACGATTAACTGAGCGCCTCCACGAGCAACTTCACATCCTCTGCGGAGTTTAGGTGCACGCGGATCACATTCCGCTTGGCTTCCACGAGGGCTTCGTAATCGCCCAACGCCTGCGCGCGTACCAGCGTGCCGAACGACATTTTTTCGGTCGGCACGGGCATATCTTTTTGCGGTTCCGCCGTGACCTGAATGAACAGCGCATTCTTCGGGCCGCCTTTATGGAATTGTCCCGTCGAGTGCTGGAAGCGTGGACCGAATCCCGCCGTCACCGCGTTGCCCGTCTTCGCACGGATGGCGACACGCATGGCCTGCAAGGCCTCGATCATCTCGCCACTGCGCGGCAGGTAGGCGTTGATCGCCACATACCCGCCCGCCTTGGATTTTTTGAGGAACTTGCCGAGGACGGACGCCAACGTTTTACCGGTCAACGCTGTGGATGCGAACACGCTCGCCTCCTCCGACTTCCAGGCGGGTTTGCCCTCGCGGAGTTTTCCCTTCTTCTGGAAGTCCGCGATCTTGGCCTTGGTGATCTTCTTGCTCGTTTCCACGTTCGGCTGGTCGAAGGCGTTGACGCCGAGGATCGAGCACGCGATGGCGGTGGCAATTTCCCAGCGGTACATCTCGGCGCCGATGTCGTAGTAATTGGTAACTGGTAATTGAATCACGGGATGACCGGCTTGTTGCAAAGCAGTCACGCGCGAATCCAATTCACCCGTTTGTCGCAGATAAACGAAGATGCGATCCTTCCCATAGACTCCCACCTCGCCCAACGGCTCCAACGGGACAGGCAAAATGCCCTTGCCGTTCTTTCCGCTCGACTCAGCGACGATCTGCTCCACCCAGCCCGCAAACGCGGACAGGGGCGCATCAGCCAGCACAGTGAGCTTATTGCGCCCAGACAGCGCAGACTCGCCCAGCACAGCGCCGAGGGCAAAGCCAGGATTGCGCGCCGCAGGGACAAATTCGCCGCACTGGTTTTGCATCCATTCGGCGCGATCGAGCAGGCGGGAGAGATCCATGCCAAGCAGGGCTGCGGGCATGAGGCCGAAATCGGTCAGCGCGGAGAAACGTCCGCCAACGAGTTCGTCGGAGGAAAATATTTTGCGGAATTTCTTTTTCTTCGCCAGAGCTTCAAGCGAGGTACCCGGGTCGGTGATGGCGATGAAACGCGAGCCGTCGTTTTTAGTCAGCTTCCAAAAATGGTTGAAGGCCGCCATCACCTCGGCGGTGCCGCCTGATTTGCTGGCGACAATGTAGAGTGACTTTTCGGGGACATAATCCATCCCTGCCTGACGGACCTGGTCGGGGTGGGTCGAGTCGAGGATGGCGAGGGAGAGCGGCGCAGTGACGTTGGCGGCGGCCAGCAAGGAGGAGAATACCTCCGCAGTGAGGGAGGATCCGCCCATGCCAAGCACGAGCACACGGTCGATCTTCGCTTTCTTGATTTCCTTCGCAAAGTCCTGATACTCTTTCACTTTTTCGCGCGCCTTCTGCGGCGAGTCCAGCCAGCCCATACGTGCTTTCACTTCATTCTGACCAATGCGATTCTTCGTCCACAAGGTCGGGTCGATGGACCAGAAGCGGGCGGGGACGGAATCCGCTTCGAGGGTGGATAAACGCTGGGCGACAGAATCCGCTACGGGTCCGAGCGAGGAAGCGGCGTTCTTTCTCCGGTCATCAATGGTTTTGAGCAGTGCGGCAAAGGCGTCCACAAATGCTTTGACGCCTTCCTCCTCCAAATCCTGCGTGACGGTGTCCATTGAGATCCCGGAAGATTTCAATGCGTCGATGGCGGCGTGGGCTTTGTCGATATCGCGTGTGATGGTAATGGAGGCGGTGCCGTGGTCGCGGAAGGCATCGAGCGTGGCAGGCGGAACAGTGTTGACGGTGTCGGGGCCGATCAGGTTGTCTACGTAGATCGTGTCGGGGTAGGCGGGATTCTTGGTGCTGGTGCTGGCCCATAGTGGACGTTGCACGCGCGCGCTAAAACGCGCCTTGAGCGAGGCGAAGCGCGAGGATGTGAAAACGGTCTCGAAGACATCGTATGCCATCTTGGCATTCGCGATCGCGGCTTGACCGCGTAATGGCGAACCCTCGGGGAGTTTGGGATCAACCTTTGAATCGACGCGCGAGATGAAGAACGAGGCAACCGAGGCGATGCGGTCGATGGGACGTCCCGCCGCAACGCGGTCTTCGAGGCCGCTCAGGTAGGCATCCATCACTTCGCCATAGCGGTCGAGCGAGAAGATCAACGTGACGTTGACGTTGACGCCCGCGGCGATGGCCTTGCGGATGGCGGGGATACCCGCTTTGGTGGCGGGGATTTTCACCATGAGGTTCGGGCGAGCCACACGCGCCCAGAGTTGCTGGGCCTGCGCGGCGGTGCCTTCGGTGTCGTTCGCAAGAAACGGGCTGACCTCCAGGCTGACGTAGCCGTCGCCGCCGTTGGTCTCTTCGTAGAGAGGCATGAAGAGATCCGCCGCCATGCGGATGTCTTCGATGGCAAGTTCCCAGAAGATCTGCTCTGCCGACCAGCCCGCCCACGCCAAAGGCGTCAGCGCCGAGTCGTAGTCGTTCGATTTGGCGATGGCATTCTGGAAGATGCTCGGGTTGGAGGTCATGCCGCGGATGTCGCCGCGTTGGATCATGGCGGCGAATTCGCCGTTCTCCAGCAGTTTGCGCTGGATGTTGTCGTACCAGAGGGATTGTCCGAGGGAGGTGGTTTTGAGGATGGGGTTCATGAATATGCCTTCGAGTGATTTTATATTGCGATCTATTGCGTAGTTCGTAGTGTGTAACCAGATTATTCGTTTCGCTCGATGGATTCAATCTTCGCTACTCGCCGCGCGAGACGTTCGCCGCCCGGGTCTTCGCCGAGGTAGCGCGCAGCGAGGAAGGATTTGACCAACACCGTTGCCAACTCCGGTCCGATCACGCGGCCGCCGAGACAGAGGACGTTCATGCGGTCGTGCTGGACTCCCTGAGCGGCGGAGTACGTGTCGTGACAGATCGAGGCCCACACGCCTTTCATTTTGTTTGCGGCGATGCACGCACCGATGCCCGAGCCGCAGACGAGGATTCCACGCTCGGCCTCGCCGCGCTGGATGGCCTCGCCAACTTTTTTTGTGAAGTCGGGGAAGTCCACGGAGTCGGTGCTGTGTGTGCCGACATCCATAACATCATGCCCTGCCGCGCGGACGGCGTCAATGACAGTTTGTTTAAGCGGGAAGCCCGCGTGGTCACAACCAACGGCAATTTTCATAGATCCTCTTTACGGCAACCAATTGGCGCCAATCAACTCGCCGATTCCTAGTACGAAAATGAACGCGCCAACAATGAAAGCAATGGCGCGTGCTGCCCTATCACCAAACAAGATGTTGAGCAGCTTGCCCGGATGGCTCACGATGCGCCAGTTCAAAGCTGCACCGGTCATCGTTAGCACACCAATCAGAATAAGAATGATCCCAGTGGT
>CAYNQA010000196.1:0-6263 GCA_964399225.1 uncultured Anaerolineaceae bacterium | reverse complement strand
TGCTTTCCCCGACTTCACCTTCACCGCCGACCGCCCGTTCATCTTTCTCATCCGGGATACTGTCAGCGGACAGATCCTGTTCATGGGGCGGGTGGTGAACCCGGCGCAATAAAAATTATAGGGGCGGACACATTGGTCCGCCCCTGTATTATTTCAACCACATTGGCAACATCTCAAACAACTTCCTCATCACCTCTTTCGTCCGCGCGATGAAGAGATCGTAATTTCCATACGCCTCACCACCCTCTCCGCCAACCAGATCGCTGACCGCGCGCAGGATCAGTAAACGCATTCCGTTTTGCTTGGCCACCCACGCGATGGCACCCGATTCCCAGTCCGCGGCGACCGCACCATATTTTTGGATCAGCATGGGGATGTCTTCGATCACAATGTCGCGGTCCGCAGATACAAGCAATCCGCGCACGATTTCATCGTTCCCCTTCCACGGTCCATAGTCTTTTAACCACGAAAGATCGATCTCCGTCGAGTAATGCTGAATAGCCTCGTCGCTGTCCGTCATTTGCTCGATGATGTCGTAGACGATGGTGCGCTCCACCAGGATCACGGTCCCGGTTTTGATGCGCCCGGCGAATCCTCCGCACGTACCGAGATTGATGAGCAGGTCAGGTTTGAAGTGGTCGATGGCATATTGCGCCGTCGCCGCCGCTGAGATTTTTCCCCAACCGCCGTGGAAAAGTGTCAGGTGTCGAGTGCCAAGTGTCAGCTCGGCGAACTCGCCGAAGGGGGAATTGTGCAAATCCAGATTGGGGTAAAGCTCCTTGACCACTCGCCACTCGGCATCTGCGGAGATGATGACAACGATGTTCATTGAGTTCCTCATTTCGATTAAAAAAACCCAAGCCCCGTTTGGCCTGCCACTGGCCGTACGGGGCTTGTTAGGAGAATGCACTTATCATTTTACATGGGGACATAAACATTAGCTGAAAGATGGCTAAAAATCGCATGAGAATATTTGACCGTTATTTTCAGGTTGCTTTAATTTGTTCCAACGTTACCGGCCCGGCCCGGACGATGACCGGTTCTGGACCCGTGACATCCACCACCGTGGACGCGACACCGCCGGGCGTCTCGCCTCCGTCCACCACGAGCGGGATGCGCCCTTGCAGTTGTTCCATGACCTCCATCGCGTTGCGCGGACTCTCGCGCCCCGAGATATTCGCCGAGGTGACCGCCATCGGTCCCGCCGCGCGGAGCAGTTCGCGGGCAACGGGATGATCTGGCACGCGCACCCCAACCGTGGAGGTGGCTGAAACAGCGGGCGGCAGGTCTGGCCGTTTCGGGACGATGATCGTTAATGGTCCAGGCCAGAAACGCGCCGCGAGTCGACGGACGAGCGGGGGAATGTCCACCGCCACTTTTTCGAGGTCACTGACGTCGCCGATGAGGATGGGGATGGCTTTTTCGAGCGGTCGGTCTTTGGCAATGTAGATGGACTCAATTGCGGCTTGATCGAACACCAGCGAGCCAACGCCATAGACCGTGTCCGTTGGAAACGCGACCAGCCCGCCATTCTGCAAAGTTTGCAGGGCGAGAGAAATTGCGTGTGGATCGTTGGCAGAAATAAGTTTTGTTTCCATAAAAACCCCGAAGGGGTGAAAAGATTATAGACCGTGATGACGATATTTCCAACCCCGAAGGGGTGTTATTTTCGTATTGTGGAATCGATGCCGCCCGTTCGGGGTTATGGCAAAGCAATTTCTACCAATCGGTCTTTTCCGCTCAAATCCTGATGGAGGTGGATGGTCGCTTCGGCGAACATATTAAATGCCAGCGAGAGCGCCTGCATTCCAAGCGAGGCTTCGATCTCGAGGAGAATGAGTCCCTGCGGGGCAAGCCATTCGGGGGCGATGGTTAGCAGGCGGCGGATGATGTCGAGGCCGGTTGGGCCGCCATCGAGAGCCAGTGTCGGTTCGCGGCCGAAGATGGGCAGGCCGGGCACCGCCTCCGATGGGATGTAAGGCAGGTTGGCGCAGACGACATCAAAATGACTTTCGGTGGGGAGAGGGTCAAAGTGCGGAGGGAGTAGGTCGCATTGGAGGAAATCCACGCGGTGTGCCACGCGGTGTTTGGCGGCGTTGCGTTTTGCCACCTCAAGCGCGGGCAGAGACAGGTCGGTGGCGGTGACACGCAGGTCGGGTAGATGATGAGCCAGCGTGACGGCGATGCAGCCAGAGCCGGTGCCAACGTCTGCGGCGCGCAGGGAGGAGAAGCGCGTGCGGTCGCGGGTCTTCAAAAATGTGATGGCGTGCTCGATGAGCAGTTCGGTTTCGGGACGGGGAATGAGCACATCGGGCGTGACTTCAAAGTCGAGGCCGTAGAATTCCCAATGACCGAGCAGGTAGGGGAGCGGGGTTCCGGCTTGAAGTTTGGATAACGATGCCCGGACAGAATCCGCCTGGGAGGAGTCCAGAGGCGAGTCGAGGTGGGTGATGACCCACGAACGCGACTGTCCCAGCACGTGCGCGAGCAGGACCTGCGCGTCGAGTTGTGGTGTGTCCGTGATGTTGCGCAGGTTGTCGTTCAGGTTGGCGAGGGCGGATCGGATATCCATAAAAAAAGGGCGGACACACAGGTCCGCCCCTACGGGTTATTCTTCGTCATCCACGCCCGAGGCGGACAGGCGATCGGCTTCGTCGCGGGTGGAGAGTTCCTCGATGAACTGGTCGATATCTCCATCCAACACGGCGGGCAGGTTGTAGGATGACATGCCGATGCGATGGTCGGTGACGCGGTTCTGCGGAAAGTTGTAGGTGCGGATCTTTTCGGAGCGTTCGCCGGTGCCCACCTGCGAGCGGCGGTCGGCTTCCTGTGCGGAGCGGCGTTTCTCTTCTTCGATCTCGTACAGACGCGCGCGCAAAATGCTCATGGCGCGCAACTTGTTTTGCAGTTGCGAACGTTCGTCCTGACAGGTTACGATCATGCCGGTCGGTTTGTGTGTGATGCGGATGGCAGTGGAGTTCTTTTGCACATTTTGTCCGCCCGCGCCGCCTGCGCGAAAGACCTCGATCTCCATATCTGATGCAGGGATCTCGATCTCCACTTCGTCCACTTCGGCCATCACGGCCACCGTGGCGGTGGAGGTATGGATGCGGCCCGACGATTCAGTGACCGGTACGCGCTGGACGCGGTGCACGCCCGACTCGTATTTGAGCTTGGAGTAGGCGCCCCGGCCTTTGATCTCAAAGATGACCTCTTTGTAACCGCCGATGCCGATCTGGCTTTCGGAGAGGACCTCGCTCTTCCAGCCCTGGCGGTCGGCGTAGCGTGTGTAGAGGCGGAATAGGTCAGCGGAGAAGAGCGCGGCCTCGTCGCCGCCCGGCCCGGCGCGAATTTCCACGATGACGTTCTTGTCGTCACGCGGGTCTTTGGGGATGAGCAGGGACTTGATCTCGGACTCGAGTTTGACGATCTTCGGTTCGAGGGAGGCCACGTCGGCTTGAGCGAGGGCGAGCATCTCGGCGTCCGTTTCGGTCTCGAGCATGGACTTCGCCTCATCGAGGTTCTTCATGGCCTGGCGGTATTCGCGCGCCTTTTCCACGATGGGTTCGAGTTCCACGCGTTCCTTGTTCAGTTCCGCGACGCGTTGATAGTTCCCGCCTACGTCGGCGAGTTCGATGTCGATCTGTTTGAAGCGTTCTTCGATTCCAGAAAGTTTGTCGAGCATGGATACCTTGATATTGTCGCCCGTCATTGCGAGCGAAGCGATGCAATCTCCAAACTGCCGGTGGATTGCTTCCTCGGGAAGAGCGCCCTCCTCGCAATGACGGAATAATTATGCAACTGGCGCAAAATAGCGCGGCCACCTGCGCCGCGCCTCGAAATTATACCAGCGGTTGAAACGGTTAGTAGCTTGCGAAGGCGGTCAGCACCATCGAGATGACGACCAACGCGCACATGACGTAGAAGATAACCTGTGATGTGCTCAACTTGCGGGTAGGAGTCTTGCTGTTTTTTGCCATTCTGAGATTCTCACTTTCAAAAATTACTTTCTCTTTGCGAACGCATCTGCCATGGCGCGTTCGAGTTCTTCAATTGTAACAGGCTTCGAGACGTAGGCGTCCGCGCCGAGCGATTTCGCGCGGTCGATCATCACATCGGATGCCTCGGTGGAAAGCATCACCACCGGCAGGTTTTTCGTTGTTTCGCGGCGGCGCAGGAACTCCAGCAGATCGAGACCGGTCACCTCGGGCATATTGATGTCTAGGATGAAGAGATCCGGGCGTCGGCCATCGAGCACAGCCTGTGCCGCACTGCGGGCATTGAAAAAGGCTGTCGTCTCGCCGTCCAGCAGTTTTACCATCAACCGCACGGCGCGTGACATCTCCTCGTCATCGTCTACGACCCAGATCTGTTTTGTCATCCGTTCAACTGACCTTTACTGCGTAATGCCATCAACCAAACAGCCCATGCGACCCCAAAGATCACCATGATGAAATTGAGGCCGCGGCCGATCCAGAGGTCGAACCCGATGCTGGTCAACAGTCCCAGCCCGATCAGGATGGCGCCCAGCAACTTTCCACGGCCGAGCAATTGTGCCGCCACCACGAACAGGACTGCCAATGCCGCGTTGAAATAGCCGTCCGTCACGCCGATGCCGCCCTCTGCCGTCAGGCTGAAGAGCGCCAGCAGACCAAAAACGCCGGCGGTCATATATCCAAAAAATGCGACCTGTGTGCGGTCTACATTCGTCATCGTTTTACTCCAGGCTTGCTTTGATGCTTTCGGCTACGTCCGCGGTGATGCCTTTCACGGTCATCAAATCCTCCAGCGTAGCGGCTCGAATCTTATCCACAGAACCGAAATGTTTCAAGAGGGCCTTTCGTCTCACCGGGCCCACGCCGGGGATCGAATCCATCACAGAGGCCAGTCCCTGTTTGTTACGTCGTGCCCGATGCGCGGTGATCCCGAAGCGGTGCGCCTCGTCACGGATGCGCTGCACGAGATAGAGTCCCTGCGAGTGGCGGGGCAGCATCAGCGGTTCGGATCTATGCGGGAAGAAAATTTCCTCCTCCTGCTTTGCAAGGCCCACCACCGGAACTTTTCCGAATAGTCCAAAATTCTCGAGGACTTTGACCACGCGCCCGAGTTGACCTTTGCCGCCGTCGATGATGATCAGGTCCGGCAGGAAGGTGAAAGACGCATCATTCTTGGACCCGGGCTGGGTCGCTGTTTCCTGGGCCGATTGCCACCTGCGGAACCGGCGGGTGAGCATCTCTTCCATCGAAGCGAAGTCGTCAGGCGCGCCGATGCTGGTGCTGTCGATGTTGAACTTGCGATACAGTCGCTTCGCGGGCACGCCCTGCTCGAAGACCACCATCGCGCCGACGGTGGCCACGCCCTGTGTATGCGAGACATCGTAGCACTCGATGCGGTTCGGCGGCATGGGCAAATTCAGCGCGGACTGTAGCTCCGCCAGCGATTGTTCCTGCTTGTGCGTATCGGCCTGCCACTGCGCCCGCAACGCGGACAAAGTCTCTGTCGCGTTCTCGGCCGCCATCTGTACCAACTCGTGCGGCTGGCCATCCTTCGGCACGCGGATCTCCACTTTCTCGCCGCCGCGGCGGGAACGCATCCACTCGCCGATGATCTTCGCTTCCTCGATCTCCTGAGGCAGGAGCACCTGCTGGGGAACGTTGGCCGCTTCGGTGTAGAACTGCATCATGAACTGCTGCATCACCTCGGTATCAGCAGCGTCCTCTGTCCCTTCGAGCACGAAGTATTCGCGTCCGATCAACTTGCCGCCGCGGATGAAGAAGATCTGCACGCAGGCTTCGCCGTCGGTGCGGGCCATGGCGAGCACGTCTGAGTCTTTGTAATCGGCGGCGAAGACCACCTTCTGGCGTTCGATGATGGTTTGCATGGCCTTCATCTGGTCGCGCAGGGCGGCGGCTTTTTCGTAGCGCATCTCCTCGGCGGCTTTTTCCATCTCCGCCTGGATGCGCGTCACTACGGGTTCAGAGTGGCCCGCCAGAAATTCCATCAGGTCCGAGATCATCTGGCGATATCCCTCTTGATTGACCGCCCCAATACAGGGACCTGTGCAGAGCTTGATATCGTAGTACAGGCAGGCACGCTTGTCCTGCCCGGTGATCTCGCGGTCGCAGGTCAGGTAGGGGAAGACTTTACGAAGCACGTCCAGGGTTTGGTAGACAGCCCAGGCTGAAGTGTACGGACCGAAGTAGCGCGAGCCGTCCTCGGTCATGTTGCGTGTCACGGTCACGTGCGGATAGGCCTCGCCCCAA
>CAYNQA010000195.1:4325-6272 GCA_964399225.1 uncultured Anaerolineaceae bacterium | reverse complement strand
CGAGATGGTCGAGATGGCGCTGATGCGTTTGCAGGAGGCCGAAGCGAAGACCCTCCCCGTCATGCACGCGGGACAGTTTGTCGGTCTCATCACCGCCGAGAACATCACCGAGTATCTGATGATCCGTTCCGCGCTGAAAGCCTCCGGTGTGGTCATCATCCCGGCCTGATGAGAGAACTCTTAACCGCGGAGAATTGACAAGCGCTCGCCGCATCTGTATACTCCGCACACACTCCGATGGGGAGTAGCCGCCCGCAAGGGTTGGGCAGTCGTCAGTACGGACTTCGGTCCCGGCTGTTCAGGTAATGGCAAGACCATCGCCAAGAAATGTTTGGCGGTGGTCTTTTTTTTATCCGCAGATGACGCAGATATGGCAGATTGGAAAAAAATCTGCGTGAGTCTGCGAAATCTGCGGATCGTATCGAGTGAATCATTTTAGGAGAAGCGAATGTTAGACCAAATCGAAGCAACCATTTTGGCAACCCTGCAAACCGTCTTCGACCAGTTTGGCTGGGCGGGCGTGTTCGGCTTGATGATCTTTGAAAATGCCACGGGCATCACGCCCAGCGAGATCATCCTGGCCTTCGCGGGTTGGATGCTGATCGAGCGCCATGCCCTGCATCCCAGCGTCATTTTTCTGGGGGGACTCTATTCGGGGTTGGGCAGCGCCATCGGCGCGTCCATCACCTACTGGGTGGCACGCATCGGCGGGCGTCCCGTCATCGAGAAGTTCGCCCGCTTCTTTCATATTGACATGGCTCTTGTCGCCCGCGCCGAAGAGCAGATCCACAAGTTCGGCACGGGATTGGTGTTGATCGGGCGCGTCATCCCTGGCGTGCGCACGCTTATCAGCATCCCCGCTGGGCTGGTGCGGATTCCCTTTCTAAAATTCTTTATTGCCACATTTGCAGGCGCCTATGTTTGGTGTACACTCTTAATAGGCATTGGCTACATGCTCGGCCACGAGTGGATGCTCATCAGCGAGTACATCAAGCAATACCTGCCGTTCCTTCTGGCGGGCGGCGCCCTGGTTGTCATCAGCTATCTGCTTGTCCATTACCGCGCCAGCTTGTCTGTTGTTTGGGCCTGGCTTTTGCCGAAGAAAACGATGAATGTTGAATAATCTTTGGAGAATGTACCTACAATGAATTGGCATTTGCTCGAAATCAAGGAAGCCCTGACCAATCTGGGCGCGGACCAGGAAAAAGGCCTGATGCAGAACGAGGCGCAAGAGCGCCTCGTTAAGTATGGCCGCAACGAACTCGTCGAAAAAGGCGGACGCACCCCGCTGAAAATCTTCTGGGAGCAGATCACCGCCACGATGGTTCTCATCCTCATCGCGGCCGCGGTCGTGGCTGGCCTGCTCGGCGACACGAAGAACACCATCGCCATCGGAGCCATCGTCCTGCTGTATGCGATCCTCGGATTCGTGCAGGAATATCGCGCCGAACAGGCCATCGCCGCGCTGAAGAAACTTTCCGTGCCCGAAGTGCGCGTCATCCGCGACGGGAAGCTGGTTCCCCTCTCCGCGCGAGATCTCGTCCCAGGCGACATCCTCCAACTCGAGACGGGCAACGTCCTGCCCGCGGACGTGCGCCTGCTCGAAGCGGTCAATCTCCGCATTCAGGAAGCCGCGCTGACGGGCGAATCCGAACCCGTGGAGAAGCAGACCGCCGCTCTCTCGGGCGATGACCTGCCGCTCGGCGACCGTCGCAACATGGGCTACATGGGCACCATCATTACGCAGGGACGCGGCCTCGCGCTCGTGGTCGCCACGGGGATGCAGACCGAACTCGGCCGCATCGCCGACCTGATCCAACAAAGCGGCTCCGAAGAGACTCCCCTGCAAAAGCGCCTCGACGCGCTGGGCAAGACGCTCGCCGTGGTGGGCGTGCTCATCGCGGCCTTCATCGCCGTCCTGGGCGTGATGCGCGGCGACGAGTTGCG
>CAYNQA010000195.1:0-4225 GCA_964399225.1 uncultured Anaerolineaceae bacterium | reverse complement strand
TCACGGGCGTGAGCGTGGCCGTGGCCATCGTCCCCGAAGGCTTGCCCGCCGTGGTGACCATCACGCTGGCGCTCGGCGCGCAACGCATGTTGAAACAGAATTCGCTCATCCGCAAACTGCCCGCCGTGGAAACCCTCGGCTCGGTGACGGTCATCTGCTCGGATAAGACGGGTACCCTCACCGAAAACCGCATGACCGTCGTCGTGTTGGATGTGGCTGACCACGCCCTCGACCTGACCGAAGAAATGGATCGCAGCGGCTCGTTCACCGCGACCCGCAACATGGGCGCGCCAGCCCAATCCGCCCTCTCGCTGACGGCCATCGGCGGCGCGCTGTGCAACGACGCCCGTCTCATTGACGAGGGCGACGACCGCTTCCACACGCTCGGCGACCCGACCGAAGGCGCGCTGGTCGCAGCCGCGGCCAAGATGGGCTACTGGAAGTCCTCGCTGGATACCTCCTTCCCGCGCGCGGCCGAGTTGCCCTTCGACTCCGAGCGCAAGCGCATGACCACTGTCCACCATCTCGGTCAATTCGATGGGACGGTGCTCGCGGGCTTGGAGATCGGCAGTCACCGTTACGTGGCCTTCACCAAAGGCAGTGTGGACGGCTTGCTGGGGATCGCGAGTCACGTTTGGGTGAATGGTCAAGCCCAGAAAATGGATGACCAGTTCCGGGTCCGAATTGAAGCGGCGAACGATCGTCTGGCCAAGAAGGGGATGCGCGTCCTCGGCGTCGCGTTCCGTCTGTTGGATCAGATTCCCGAAATCATCCAAACCGACCTGGAACAGAACCTGACGTTCATCGGCCTGTTCGGGATGATCGACCCGCCGCGCACGGAAGTGAAAGACGCGGTGGCCGTGACGAAGAGCGCTGGCATCCGCACGGTGATGATCACGGGCGACCATCCGCTCACCGCGGCGGAGATCGCGCGACAGTTGGGTATTGTGGAAAATGGCCGCGTGCTGACAGGCGCGGAGATCGAAAACCTGTCGTTCGATGAATTGAAAAATGTGGTGGACGAGGTGCAGGTTTTCGCACGCGTCTCGCCCGAACACAAATTGAAAATTGTGCAGGCCTTGCAGGAGCGCGGACACATCGTCTCGATGACGGGTGACGGCGTGAACGACGCGCCCGCGCTCAAGCGCGCCGACATCGGCGTGGCGATGGGCATCACCGGCACGGACGTGTCGAAGGAAGCCGCCGACATGGTTCTGCTCGACGACAACTTCGCGACCATCGTCAGCGCGGTGAAAGAGGGGCGGGTGATCTACGACAACATCCGCAAGTTCGTGCGCTTCAGCGTGGCAGGGAATATCGGCAAGGTGCTGGTGATGTTGCTCGCGCCGTTCTTGGGCAAGCCCATCCCGCTTCTGCCGTTGCAATTGCTCTGGCTCAACCTGTTGACCGATGGCCTGCTCGGACTCGGCATGGGCGTGGAGAACGCCGAGAGCGACACGATGAAGCGCAAACCGTATTCGCCCAAGGAAGGCGTGTTCAGCCGCGGCGCGGGCTTGCAGGTGATGTGGGTCGGAGCGTTGATCGGCGCGCTGGCGCTGGGACTTGGTTCCTGGTATTACTTCACCGGCCGCGAGCAATGGCAGACAATGGTCTTCACCTTCCTTGCCTTCGCGCAGGTCTTTCAGGCGCTGTCCTCACGCTCTTCGAAGGATTCGGTTTTCAAATTGGGCATCATGAGCAACCCCACCCTGGCGGGCATGTCCCTGCTGGTGACGCTCCTGCAACTGACCGTGATCTACGTGCCGTTCCTCGCGGAGTTCTTCGGTGTGCAGTCCTTGAGCCTGTGCGACCTGTCCATTGCGATCTCAGGAGGCATCCTGGTGATGGTTGTGATGGAGTTGGAGAAGAAACTCAAGAAGAAATAATTTTTGGTTGAATCGAAAAAGCCCGTCTCCAATGAGACGGGCTTTTTGTTTGCAAACCGAAGTGGAATTACTTCAGGGTGTTGATGAACGCAACGGCTTGCCAGATCTGCTCTTCGGTGAGGACGCCCAGCCACGGAACCATGGATGTGCCTTCCTTGCCGGTCGAAATACGCCAGAAGAGATAGTCATCGCCGGCGCGGGTCTGCAGTTCGGCCAGGTTCTTCGGAGCGGGGTCGAGCGCCACACCGGCAGGACCGTCGCCATGACCTTGCGGGCCGTGGCAGGATTCGCAGTTGGTCTTGAATACTTCCGCGCCCGCGGTGGCCGCATCGGCGCCGAGGGGGTTGGTTTTGCCAGCATATTCTGCCGGGACGGGGGCGAGGGCATTGGGATCGCTCGAACCACCGCCACAAGCGGTCAGGATGACCGCAAGCAACACGAGAACGGGAAATACGACTTTCTTCATCACAAACCTCCAGTTGATTTGAGTGAGGAAATTATATTGCTTTTAGGAAAACCAGCAAGTGACATTAGTTACATTTTTCCGTGACAGGGTGGGGATGAATCCCTGTGCCGCAACGGTTGTGACACCCCAACGGGAGCAAAAGCCCGGCAATGGCAGACCCACCCGGTGGTGGGCGGAGGCGGGGCAGTATCCAAATCCGTGCCGAATGTGTAACAAAAGTCACTGCGATACCGGGAGTAAGCGATTATTATCGCAATATCTGGATAATTCATGTGAAATAAGCCACATTACACAAAAGGAGAATGCTATGAGTGAGAAGAACGAGCACGAAAGCCCGGAAGCCGCAAAATGGCAAGGTCTTTTCGACAACATCTGGTTGCTGTTTTTGCTTTCGCTGGCGATCAGTACTGTGATCTACAACGTGTGGGGAATCATTGACCTGTTGAACGTCCCGCCTGCCCCGTAGGCCAAATCAAAAAGGAGAATAGACGATGTTAGCTCCCGAACGAACCTGGTGGAAGCCTCTGGGCCGCCTCGAAAAGACCTGGCTGACTGTGGCCTTTGTGTGGTGTGTCTTCCTGACCTTGATGATGCCGCTCTGGTATTTCATGGGCAAGCAGAATGTGCCGACAGAAACTTACCGAATCTCCGGCCCCGATTTCTCGGCGAAGGTGAATGCCTTTGTGGAACAGTACAAGATCGGGGAAGAGACCATTAACGGCGCGACCCTGCCCGTGGTGGCTCCGCCGCCCGGCTCCGATGTGTACTTGCGTGCCAGCACCTGGCAGTGGTATCCCATCCTGCAACTGGAAGTGGGCAAAACCTACCGCCTGCATCTTTCCTCGATGGATCTGCAACACGGATTCTCGCTCCAGCCGGTAAATATCAACCTGCAAGTTCTCCCTGGCTACGATTACGTCGCCACGATTGTCCCGACCTCGACGGGCGACTTCACCGTGGTCTGCAATGAATTCTGCTCGCTCGGGCATCACACGATGGTCGGCAAGATCATCGTGAAATAGGAGGCTTTCGATGGCTACACTTGCTCCCACTACTCCATGGATGGCAGGCGCGAAGGATGATTACCGCGTCTGCAACGTGACCACCCTCAAAGTGGACATGCACACCGAACGCCTCATCATTGCCAACGCGGTGATGGCGGTCGTCACTCTCGTGTTGGGCGGACTCTTCGCCCTGTTGATCGCGCTCACCCGCTGGCAGGCCATTCACCTGCTCGACGCGACGTGGTTCTACCGCCTGCTCACCCTGCACGGCATTGACATGCTCGTGGCATGGATCGTGTTCTTCGAAATGGCAGGGTTGCACTTCGGCTCCACCGCCTTGCTCAACGCGCGTCATGCCGCGCCCAAACTGGCCTGGCTCGGCTGGATCCTGATGACCGTCGGCGGTTTGATGGTGAACTTCGTGGTGCTGTTCGACGCGGCCAGCATCGTCACCTTCACCGCGTACGTGCCGCTCAAGGCGCATCCGCTGTTCTACCTCAGTTACATCCTGTTCGCGGTCGGCGCGTTGATCCAGGTCATCACCTTCTTCATCAACATCGTGGTCGCCAAGCGCGAAGGGAAAGTCCCTGGCTCGTTGCCGCTGGCCGTCTTCGGCTTGATGACCGCTGCCATTCTCGCCGTCTATACCCTGCTCGAGGGCGCGGCGGCTGTTGTCCCGGCCTTCTTCTGGTCAATGGGCATCCTGCAGAATTACGATCCTGGCATCTACCGCAACTTCTTCTGGGGTTTTGGGCACCCCGCCCAGCAGGTCAATCTCGCCGCGATGGTTTCCATCTGGTACATGCTCGCGCAGATGACCGTCGGCATCCGCCCCGTCAACGAGAAGTTCTCCCGCCTCGCCTTCATCC
>CAYNQA010000194.1:0-6307 GCA_964399225.1 uncultured Anaerolineaceae bacterium | reverse complement strand
GGAACTGATGAACTGGGCGCACGAATGGCTCACAAGTTATGAACGCATTATGGGCCACGGCAAAACGACCAAAAAGAAAACGAAATAAAACACGGGGGCGGATTAACACCGCCCCTGTGTTTTTGGAAATCACATGCGCGTTATCGGCACAGCAGGCCACGTTGACCACGGCAAATCCACGCTCATCGCAGCACTCACCGGCGTTCACCCCGATCGATTAAAAGAGGAACGCGAACGGGAGATGACGATTGATCTGGGCTTTGGCTGGCTCACCCTCCCGAGCGGCGAGGAGATCGGCATCGTTGACGTGCCAGGCCACCGCGATTTCATTGAGAACATGCTGGCGGGCATTGGGGGTATCGACGCCGCGATGCTCGTCATCGCTGCGGATGAGGGCGTGATGCCGCAGACGCGCGAACACCTCGCCATTCTTGACTTGTTACAGATCCCCACCGGTCTGATCGTGTTGACAAAGACCGACCTCGCCTCCGACCCCGCCTGGCTCGGGTTGCTCGAAGCGGACATTCGTGCTGTCCTGAGCGGGACCATCCTCGCGAACGCCCCGATTGTGCGCGTTTCCGCCAAAACCAAAACGGGACTCGACGCACTGACTTCCCAGTTGCAATCTCTGCTCCAAGATCAACCCGCCCGCCTCGACTTTAATCGTCCGCGCCTGCCCATAGACCGCGTCTTCACCATAAGCGGATTCGGTGCGGTGGTGACCGGCACATTGACCGATGGGACCTTATCCGTCGGAGACGATGTGGAGATCCTGCCCAGCGGATTAAATGGCCGCGTGCGCGGATTGCAGACGCACAAGAAAAAAGAGGAGCAGGCCGCGCCCGGCTCCCGTACAGCCGTAAACATTTCCGGCGTAGCCACCGAGCTCATCCGCCGAGGCGAAGTGGTGACACGTCCGGGGCAATACCACGCAACGCGAAGGTTGGATGCACGCCTGCGCCTTCTACCAGACATCTCATCCTCGCTAAAACACTCCAGTGAAGTGAAGGTATTTCTGGGAACCGCTGAGACGATTGCCAACCTCCGTGTGCTGGGGGCGGAGGAACTTTCACCCGGACAAGAGGGATGGATCCAACTTGAATTACGCGACCCGCTCGTGACTGTGCGAGGGGATCGTTTCATCGTACGCCGTCCCTCGCCCGGCGAGACTCTAGGCGGCGGCGCAGTTGTGGACGCCCATCCCAAAGGCCGCCATAAACGCTTTGATGCTGCGGTGCTTGGGTCTCTGGAAGCGCTGGCGCAGGGTTCGCCTGCTGATGTATTATTTGAAGCCGCAATGGCACTCGGCGCAGCAAGCATGAAAGAGATCGCAACACGCTCGCACCTGGAAGCGGAGCCAGCGAGGGCGGCAGCAGAAGAATTACTTGGCAATGGGCAATTGATCCCCCTGGATAATGACCTCTACCTTGCGGCTCCCACCTGGAACGAACTGCAGGCCAAGGCGATACAAATCGTTAGTGGATATCACAAGAGTAATCCATTACGGCGCGGCATTCCGCGCGAGGAATTGAAGAGCAAACTCAAACTTGCTCCACGGGTCTTCAATGCCATTCTTTCGCAGTATGTAACGCGCAATCTAGTAATAGAAGCATCTGCCTTGCTCTCCCTGCCCGGCCACACAGTGACGTTTGATACGGCCGAGCAGGTACGGGTCCGGGAGTTGATGCGTCGATTCGAGCAGAATCCGTTCGCGACGCCGAGTGTGAAAGAATGTCAAGCAGAGGCCGGCGAGGAAGTCGTCAACGCCTTGATCGAGATGGGGGAACTCACCCCGGTCTCAACGGAAGTGATCTTTCGCACGCAGGATTACAACACGATGGTGGCAACCGTGAAATCCGCCATTCAAAAGAACGGGCAGGCAACACTGGCGGAGGTCCGTGATTTGCTGGGGACGACGCGGAAATATGTGCAAGCCCTGCTCGAGCATCTGGATACGATCGGTATTACGATGCGCGATGGTGATGCCAGAAAGCTGAGAAAATGAAATTCGTCGCATCCATCAAGCGCTGGCTGACCCCGCCCAGATTTGGAAACGAGGCAACCGATCAACAGGCATACGTTCTTCATGTTGTTCTGTGGGCGCTGGTTTTCATTCCACTTCCCTACGTAATCTATTCACTGGTCAAAACGCCGGAACAAATGGGGCGCGTTTGGGTGCAAGTCGTTTTTGGTGAAACTGTAAACGCGTTCCTGCTGTTCCTGCTTCGTCGTGGACTGGTAAAGCTTGCTTCGATCTTGCAGGTGAGTTTGTTTTGGATATTCTTTACGATTACAGCCTTCACAGGAGGAGGCGTATTCTCGGAGTCATATCTGCTTGGCTACGGGTTGATCATCGCCCTTGCCGGTATCCTGCTTGGCGGACGCGGGGCAGCAGCCTTCACAATCCTGTCTCTGTCATCCGGCGGATTGATGGCCTTGCTGGTAACCGACGCAACGATCGAATTTGGGTATCGCAGCACTTCTCTTACCACGTGGGTGGTGAGCGCTGTGCTTTTCCCGGTAGGCGCCATACTCCAACACCTCTCTGCGCGGGCATTGCAAAATGCGCTGAAACGCGCTCGCTGGAGCGAAGAGCGCTACCGCCTGATCTCGCGCGTAAGCAGTGACTACACCTTTTCTTCTCGTGAAGACGATAACGGGGTCATGCGTTTGAACTGGGTGGCAGGCGCATTCGAAAAGATCACCGGCTATACCTATGAGGAGTATGTTGCGAACGGCGGTTGGAGGGCCCACATCCATCCCGACGATCTGGAGAAGGATGCAAAGGATACTGCGGCGATCAAGACAAATCGCACCGTGGTGACCGAGATCCGCACCTACCGCAAAGACGGCAGTCTGCGCTGGGTGCGTGTATATGCCCACCCCGTTTGGAATGAAGAACATGGGCGCGTGACTGGCATCGTCGGCGCAGTGCAGGATATTACCGAGCAGAAACAAATCGAGGCAGACCGCGAATCCCTGATCCGCGAGTTGGAGGCAAAAAACGCTGAACTCGAGCGATTCACTTATACCGTTTCCCACGACTTGAAAAGTCCGCTGATCACCATCAAGGGGTTTTTAGGGTATGTGGAAAAAGACGCCCGCGATGGCAGGCTCGACAACCTGGCTTCGAGCATCCAGCGCATCAACAATGCCGCCGACAAAATGCAGGAATTGCTCAACGACCTGCTCGAGCTTTCGCGGATCGGCAGATTGATGAACCCGCCCAGCAATATGGCCTTTGAAGAGCTTGTTCACGAAACATTGGAAATGGTACATGGCACGCTGGAGGAGAGAAAAGTCCGCGTGAAAGTGGAGGAAGGCATGCCGATCATCCACGGTGACCGCGTGCGGCTGATCGAAGTGGTTCAAAACCTGGTTGAAAATGCAATCAAATTCATGGGTGACCAACCCGCCCCATTGATCGAGATCGGCACCCGTGGCGTTGAAGATGGCAAACCGGTATTTTTTGTCCGCGATAACGGCCAGGGATTCGACCCGCAATTTTCAGAGCGCATCTTCGGCCTTTTCAATAAACTTGATCCCCGCACGGAAGGGACCGGCATCGGCTTGACGCTTGTGAAGCGCATTATCGAATTCCACGGCGGTCGGATATGGACGGAATCCACGCCGGGCAACGGCGCTGTTTTTTACTTCACGCTGCAAGCCGCCAAACCAGAATAGGATAAAATCAAAAATACAACGCACGCCATCGGAACCAAAATCCTGTTTGGCGGCATAATCCTGCATGGAAGATCGAGGGTAATATACCAGTCGATTAAGGCTTCCTCTGCACCACCCATCCGCATACCTAAAAAAATCAAAACATTGAACAGACCATGAACAACCTGCGCGACATAATCAAACGAACAATCGAAGAAGAAACATTCCAGCAGAGGAAGCAACGCATGCTGCCTGCCGCCATTTATGGCGCTCTGATCGCAAGCACCTACGTAGTGACCCTCGCACTGGTCAACGTGTACACTTTCCCCGGGCTGCCTCTGGGCGTGGATTGGGGACGTGTCATGCCAATGCTGCTCGGTTTTGCCGCCGGAGCTGCATTATTTGGAACCCTCGCTGCATGGTTTACCGAAGAACCCGCTGGCATCGTCGGAGGCGGCGTACTGAGCACGATCGTGATCGGGATCGTTTTTCTACTGTCGGCGGAATCCCTGGACAGCACATCCACGTTTCAATCGATCATCATGGCCGTTACACTCTTTGGCGTGAACATGCTCGCTGCGTGGGGCTTACGGTGGACAGCAAACCGCCACCTCACGATCCTGCACGAATACAAAGATGGCGAGCGCCGTAAATTCCTGTTCCGCCACATCGCCATCATCCTGCTGATCGGTTTCATGCCCGGCGTCTTTGGCCGCATGGACCTGAACGCCCAACAAGCCATTGGTCACTTGCACAAGCTCCTGCAATCTGCACCGCAAGACTCATCCATCTGGCCGCAGCTACCCCTCAAACAGGTGCCCGCACTGGAAAACCACTTTGGGAGTAATTACAGGATCTACGTTAGAACTTCCGCAGTTTCCGCCGGCGCGCTGGATGTCACAGTGCGATTCGAAGATGGCTTCACCATGTCCTGCATTCTGCCCACCGCAAGCGGCGTCACATTCATCACTGACTGCGTTGAAGGCCGGCAGACCTCACCATAACCCTACTTCCAAAATTTTGACAACTCATTGAGGGCATTGTAATACGGCAGGATACTGGGGATGTAATGTCGTTCATCCTTTGCGTGTGGTCCGATACCGGATTGCCCCCACACGACGGCTTGCCCGCCCGGAGCGAATCGTGCGCTCGTACCGGGCAGCTTCTTTCCGACTCTCGCTTCGACTCCGCCGCCAGCCTGCTTCACCGCCTCAAGCAGTGACTTTAAGGCCGGGTTATCCGGGTCGCATGCCACGCCGTTCTCCATCACGTTCATGCGGAGTTCGAGACCGTTGGCTTCACAATACGACTCGACCATGGATCGCAGAGCATGGATGTCATCCTGCGGAATGGGACGTATCTCCACGCCGAGAATCCCCTCCCCCGCAGTGACGTTGTACACGCCCGGCGTCCCCACATTGATGAACGGGAACTTGGCCTGCGACTGCCAGCCATCAGCAGACTTGAGAGTCAGGTGCTTGGCGAACAATTCATTCAGGGCCGCTCGTGCGGCGATCAGCTTTTCGCTCAAATCACCGGTCCCTGCTACACCGCTGTGACCCTTCGCCCCGCGCGCGATCACATCAAAGCGCATCACGCCGCGGTTCTCTACACAGACCTCACCGAGCAGTTCATTGCCTTTCTCGCCAGTCCGTTCGCCTGCGATGAAGAGAGATGGCGTCAAATCCAACTCCCGCAAAACGTGAGGCGTGCCCCACGCTTCGGCCTCGCCGTTTTCTTCATTTCCAACCAACATCAAGGAAATATTGGGGAACGGTTTTCCCGATTTCATTACGTCTTTCATCCAGACCATATACGTGGCAACGACGGTTTTCATATCCGCCGCGCCGCGGCCCCAGAGGTAATCGCCTTCGATGCGGGGGGTGAATTGCGAATCATCTGGCTCTGGTTCAACCACGTCAAAATGTCCCGTCAACAGAATTGACGACTTTCGACCTTCGACTTTCGACTTCGGAAATTCAGCATAAACCGCGGGATACTTCCCGTCGAAAAACTTCACATCGAGTCCCGCATTTTTCAGGTAATCATCGATCAACGATCCCGCACGATGGACTTCGTCCAGGCGCTCGTTGGGGCAGGCGGTGACGGAGGGAATGCGAATCAATTGCTGGGCGAGGTCGAGGATCTCGCTGGTCTTGTCGGGATAGGAGATTTCAACCACCGCCTGGGTGCGCGGACGGAATTGGATCGGTGTCTGGGCCGATTCGCGGGCAGCATCACGTCCACGTTGGAGGAACTCTCCGATCTTGGCTGAGTCCACGCCAAGGGAACCATAATCGGCGGCGATGCGTTCCACATCAGCTTTGACCTGGGCTTCGCGCTCGAAGAATAGTTCCTTGAGCACGGTCAGCGGGACTTCGTCATTATTGCCCAATTCCACGTTCAAGCGGGCACGGATTTTTTCGGCGGTGTTGCGTCCGCCTTCGGACATCTCGACCAAAGGATTAAGGTCACGCCAAAGATTGAGGGCTTCAGCCAGCGGCTTGACCTCACCCAGCGTCCACTTGAGGAAGGCGCGCACGGAGGTGGGTTTGCCCGTCAGCGGATTCTCGATCTCGGCGCGCAGGCCGTGTTTGGCGGCCAGGTTTTCGTTGGCGCGGGCGCGGGCGATGTCTTCGCGGTC
>CAYNQA010000193.1:0-6318 GCA_964399225.1 uncultured Anaerolineaceae bacterium | reverse complement strand
CAGATCGAATCCGCGTTGCGCGAGATGGTGGTCGGCTACCAGCGCGTGGACGTGACTCCGGCGGATGCCGTTTCCCTGCTCGGCGCAGACGTGGTGCTGCCCGCTGTGAAGGACGGCGCCCGCATCACGTCTGGCAGTGAGGCGTTGAAGAAGTACCTCGATGAGCTCGAGCAATTCGTCCACGACTGGCACACGTTCCAGGGCGATGCTTGCTACATCCGCGACGATCGGGAGTGTTAAGGCTCTGACCCTCTAGCACATTTCGCCGACGATCTTGATCTCATCCGGCTTGTTGGGGACAATGCACAGGAATTCGAAAGGTTCTTCCCCCGTGTTCTCATACGAATGAACGGCGCCTTCCGGGATGTAAACCACATCCCCGGTTTGGACGTGGTGCGTCTCGTCGCCGATAGTGATGACGGCCTGCCCGCGCAGGACGTATTGCTCATGCTCCACAGAATTGGTGTGGCGCGGCATCCCGCCGCCGGGCTTCATGGAGAATTTGCGCAGGGCAAAGTTGGGGCCTTCCTGCGAAGAGATCAGCACCTGGATGGTGGTATCTTTCCCGGCAGCCACATTTTTCTTTTCCACTTCTTCAGTGTGTTTAACGGGCATGTCAATTCTCCTTCGTGTCCACTTTTCCGCCGGTCACATGCCAGACCTTTGCCTCGTTCACGAACTGCGGCGTGAACATGCCGAGGTCGGTGGCAGTGAGCAGGGACTGCTCGGTTTGGTTCAAATATTTCAACAGGTCTGCGCGGCGATTGGCATCCAGTTCGGCCATGACCTCGTCGAGCAAAATGACCGGCCAGTGCGTGGTGCGCGATTGGATCCACGAGACTTCGGCCAGTTTGAGCGAGAGCAGGGCGGTGCGGATCTGTCCGCGTGAGCCGTAGTCGCCGATGTCGATCTGGTTGGCGAGGAAGCGCAGCTCGTCGCGGTGCGGGCCGATGGTGGTGACGCCGCGCTCGATCTCCTCCGCGCGGATGGCGCGCAGGCGTTCGAGAAATCCGCGCTCGATCTCTTTCAAGTCGATGCCCGATCGGTCGGTGGGCGCGTCGAGTTTGAGCGCCATTTTCGGGAGCGGGTCAAACGATGGTTCGTAGGCGAGACGCAGTACTTCGGCACCGTGGGTCAATTCGAGGTGGATGCGCGCGGCCTGTTTTTCCAGTTCCTGCACGGCGGCGATGCGCCATTGGATGATCTGCGCCCCGAGGCGCACCAGCGATTCATCCCAGATGTCGAGTTGGTCGGCGGCGCCCCCGCGCTCGGACAGCGCCTTGAGCAAGGCGTTGCGCTGTTCGATGACCTTGGCGTAATCGCTCAGCACGCCCGCATAGGCCGGGACTGCCTGCGCCAGCGCGAGGTTCAGGGTGCGGCGGCGTTCGTCTGGTCCGCCTTCGATGATCTGCGACATTTGCGGCACGAAGACGACCGCATTGAACTGTCCGACCGCGTCGCTGGCCTGCTTCTTTACGCCATCGAGCAATATTTCCTTGCGAAGACGCTGGCCATTGCCGACCCCGACCGGGTCCAGGATGAGGCGGACTTCGATCTTGTGGGTGCGTTTGCCGCGCACGAATTCCCCGACGATGCGTCCCACTGCCGGGCTGTTCCGCGCTTCGAGGAAGTTGATCATCTGGCGATCGGCGCTGGTTTGAAAGGAGGTCAGTGCCGCCAGGAAGTAGATCGCCTCGAGGATGCTGGTCTTGCCTTGCGCATTGTCACCCACCAACAAAACAGACCGCCGTGGCACGTCTATGTCCAGGCGGGTGAAGTTGCGGAAGTTGGTGAGGGAGAGTCGTTTGAGGTACACGGATTGACGATATTGGATTTGCGAGCTTCGAGCGGCGTTACAAGATCATTTCCAATTCAATTTCATCACGAATGGCAATGTTGTGATCGCCGATCTCAGGAATGCCCGGTTTGAGTTTGCGCGCATCCTTCACTGCGTCCACACGCAGAGCGGAGATGCGAAATCCGCAGATCTGATAGAAGCCGAGCGCGCGCAGGTTTTCGTTGGTGGTGGTCACATGGACACGCGTGCATTGGTTCGCGCGCGCCTCCTCGACCACTTTTTGGATCAAAGCCCGCCCGATCCCCTCGCCTTCGCGCAGCGTGTCGAGCGAGACGATCTCACATTCGGTGTCGCTGAACGTGTGCGTGATCAGGCCGACCCATTCGTTGCCGTCGAGCGCGATGAAGCCGCTGACATTTTCGGGATGAAAAACGGTTCCATGCGCCGCAATAAAATCATCGCCCCAATGCTCCGCCCAGAATTTTTTCAGCTGTGGCAGGTCGTTCGCGGTCAGGCGATGGATGTGTGCCATTAGACGCGGTCTTCTTTTTCTTCCTCGGTCTGCGGCTGCCAGACTTTCGTGGCGCGGTCGGTGTAGAGCACGCCGTTGAGGTGATCGATCTCGTGTTGGAAGATGCGCGCCAGCCAGCCCTGCACTTTGAGCTTTGTCGGCTGTCCGTGGCGGTTGAGCGCCTTGATCTGCAAGGCGTCATGACGTTCCACCTCGCCGACCAGCACAGGGATGGAGAGACAGCCCTCCACGCCCATCACCAGTTCTTCCGATGCTTTGACGATCTCGGGATTGACCAGCGCCCAGACCTTCTTTTTCGCTTCGTCCTCCGCCTCTTCGGCTTCCTCGTTCTCGTAGTATTCCACCACGATCACGCGTTCGCTCACGCCCACCTGCGGCGCGGCCAGGCCCACCCCTGGCGCATCGCGCATGGTATCGATCATGTCGTCGATCAGGGTTTGCAGATCCTTATCGAACTTGGTTACGGCGCGGGCCTTGCGGCGCAGCACCGGGTCGGGCAATGTGACGATGGTACGGAGTGCCATAATATTAATCCTCGGTCTGATTTTAGCGCGCCGATTTTACCCCGATTTCGGCTTATCCTGATTTGGCTGCTGGCTTCGTGTGCCTGCCTGGAACTCATCGAAGCCGCGGTGATATGTGGCGATCCATTCCGCCATGCGCTCGCGCTCCATGGCGGCCTGCGCCGCGGCTTTGGCCGCAACGCGCGCCATACGGCGGCGGTCAATATCCGATTGGACCGTGTTCGGGTCGAACACATCCTGGAACTCCAGCTTCGAACCGCCCACTACAATGTAAACCGTGCCATAGTTGAACACGTTGCCCAGCAAACCCACCCGCTTCGACTCGATGCTAAGGATGTTTTCCAGCGCGGCCGCGCGGCGTTCTGCCGCCCCGAAAGGTTTCTTGTCGATGTCGATGACCTGATCGCCGGTCACCTGGAAGATGTCATTCGTCCAGTCCACGTAGCGATAGATCCACCACCCGAGGAAGGGCAGACCAAGCACCGGAAGAATGAAAAGGATGCTATCCGGCCAGGTCACCTGGCCGTTGAAGATCAGCATCACCCGCCAGAAGAAGGCCGCCAGCAATATGAACATGACAGCGGTTGGCTGCCAGACCTGTTGCACGAGAACAATGCCGTGCTTGCGATATGTCACGGTCTCGCCATCCTCGATGCGCAAGCGGAACAGGTTGATGAGGGCCGCCGTAAAGATGTTGGGGCGGCGGCGCGAACGCGGGGCATCGACAGGCGGCGGGGCCGGCTTCGGCGGGATGGGAATATTGAGGCGCTTGCGGATGGCATCTTTCATCGCTTCCTTCTCCGCCGAGAGGGCAAAGTCCTTTGTGCGGCTCCAATACTCCTCGATCATGTTCGCCGCATATTCGGGGTGTCCCACGTGATGAAAGTCGATCTTTCCCACAAACGTGCGCACGATCACGTTTCCGTAGCCGAAGATGCGTCCAAGTTGATCGGTTTCCACGCCCACCGAAAGCACTGTGCTGAGCGGCGCCTCGGTGCGGCTGTCGAAAATGCCCACCACTTTCTCCACCCACACCACACGCTGGTTGGTGACCATGTAATAATCGTTCCCCCAATCCACCACACGCCAGGCGATCCACCCGACGATGATCAGTGCCAGCGCAATGGCGATCGCGAGCGCCACCTGCGAGCCGGCCGCCACTCCCCAGATCAATCCAAATGCTGGAAAGACCAAAGAAAGCACCGGCCAGATCAGCGCATTCCACAACTGGGTGGGATGCTTGCGCGCCAGAAAATACACCACCTCGTCGGGGCGCACCCAATTGAATTGAAGCCGCCGCCACAAGCGGTGCGAACTGATCATCACCGCAAAGGTGGGCTTGAACGATGGCACACGCCGCATCAACTCGTGCACCTTGTCGCCGTGCAGGACGAACAGGTGGCAATCGGTCACCGCGGAAATGGTCGCGGTGCGTACCTGCCGGTGGAATAACTCTTCTTCTCCAAAATAATCCTGAGGCACCAACTGCGCCAGTTTTACTTCCGTCTTCCCCTTGAGGCGCGTTACTTTTACGGATCCCTTGTAAATAATGTAGAACGTGTCTCCGTGCGAGCCTTGTGTGATAATCTGCTCGCCGGCCTTGTGCTCATCATCCATCAGCGCGCTGGCAACATCGCTCAGATCGTCGGCCGAAAGGTCGGCGAACAGGTGGATCTTTTTGATGAAGGCAGCACGTTCTTCAGGAGTGGTCACAGGATGATTCTAGCATGAATCAAGTGGCGCGGACGATGGTACAACCAAACGCCGGCACCTCTCGCACGGCGGGGAAATGCCCTGCAAGCAGGGCATCCACGGCAGGCTCCAAAAACGAACACGTCGGCACACGCTGACGGAACGTCACATCATCCACCGCGCCGTGATAACGGATGAATCCCTCGCGGTCGATGACGAACACCTCCGGCGTGACCGTGGCCCCATAGCGATCGGCCACCTCATTCCCCGCATCCATCAGGACGGGGAACAGGCCGCGCCCTCGCGAAGCGGATTCCACATCCGAGGCCGATTCGTTCGCGTTCGACGCAATGGACAGTAGCGCCACGTCACCGCCCCACCTCGCCAGGGATGCAAGCATCAGCGCGTCGGTCCGCTCCACGTGCGGGCACTCCGCCGACCAAAAGTTGACGATGACGATCTGTCCGCGGTGATCGCTCAGGCGGTGGATTCGGCCGGCAAGGTCACGCAGTTCAAAGTCGGGGGCGAGGCGGTTGAGGTCCATGAATCAAATTATATCTGTGAGAGGAGACAGGTCAGTCACGATTCGGGCGGATGAATGTCCCATGATACAATCCCCGGCATGAAACGATGGCAATTCTGGCTTGGGCTGTTGATCAGCCTGTTTTTTGTATATTTCGTTGTGCGCGACCTGGAGTGGGGCGCATTCTGGCAGACCGTGAAGACTGCGCAGTATTGGTGGCTGGTACCGGGCGTGGGGGTATACATGGTGGCCGTGTGGGCGCGCGCATGGCGCTGGCATTATCTATTGAAGCCGGTCAAAGCGATATCGACCAGGGAAATGTTCCCGATCGTTACGATCGGTTACATGGGCAATAACATTTATCCGGCGCGCGCGGGCGAGGTGTTGCGGGCCGTGATCTTGAAACGCAAGGAGGGGGTGCCGGTCTCGGCCTCGCTGGCCACGGTCATCGTGGAGCGCATCTTCGACGGCGTGGTGATGCTGGCCTTCGTGTTCGTGAACCTGACGCAACTGGCACAGTTATCCACTGTGGCGATCCCGGTTGGGAAGTGGGAAGTGAGCATTCAAGACCTGGCGATCTGGGGAAGCGCAGCCTTCTTCGGGGCGCTGGCTGTCTTTTTGCTGGCGGCCATGTTCCCGCGTGTGACCTCGCGCATTGGGCAATGGTTCATTGACCATCTGCTGCCCGCCCGCCTGCGCGAACAGACCAGCGGCATCATGCACAAATTCCTCGACGGATTGGAATCGCTGCGTTCGCCGTTCAATGTGCTGATGGTGTTCTTGACCTCGGTGGTGATCTGGCTGTTGGAGACGATCAAATACTGGTTCGTTATGCACGCCTTCGATTTCAGCGTCAGCTTTTTCACGCTGATGTTGATGAACGGCGTGGTGAACCTCGCCACCACCATCCCCGCCGCGCCCGGCTACGTAGGGACATTTGATGCGCCCGGCATCGCCATCCTAGTGGCGGGCGGAGTAGATCAGGTCGTGGCGACCGGTTACACGCTCGTGCTGCACCTCGCGCTGTGGGTGCCAATCACTTTGCTGGGAGCTTATTACATGGCGCGCGAGGGGATCAGGTGGAGCGACGAGTTGAGGGAAGAAGAATAAAATTCGGGCGGACACATTGTCCGCCCGAATTGCTTACTTCAACATCGGCATCTTGATGCCGTGACGTTTCGCCGCTTCGACCGCAATCTCGTACCCCGCGTCAGCATGTCTCACCACGCCCATGCCGGGATCGGTGGTC
>CAYNQA010000192.1:0-6327 GCA_964399225.1 uncultured Anaerolineaceae bacterium | reverse complement strand
TTTACCGATCCGTTCCGGCGCAGCGGCGCCGCTCGGAGCCACTGCAAGCCGCGGCATCTTCGATGACCGCAACACAAGCGTGTGGACGTACAGCGGTTTGTGGGCAAATGCCAGTTCTGTCCCTTCGTACAATCGCACCTTGAAGGTCTCCCGTGCATTAAATAGCGAGGCGACTCTCACATTTGATGGTGAGCGATTCGAGTTGATCTACGCGCGAGGTTCCTCGTATGGCACCCTCGATGTGTATGTGGACAATGTACTGGAAGTAAGTCTTAACCAAAAAAGCACAACCAATCAATTTCAGCAACGCTGGGTTAGCCCCACGTATTCGAATGGCCTGCACAGCGTGCGTCTCGTCCATGCCGGCGGCCGCTATGTGAACGTGGATGCGATCGAGATCTTTGGCCCGCCTGATTTGGTGGCACCTGCGGCAATCTCTGATACATCGGGCAACAGTCTCGTGACGTTTGGCTGCGTCAGCATGGCGTGGACGGCGCCTGGCGATGATGGCTCGGTTGGCACCGCGTCTTCGTACCTGGTGCGCTACTCGTTTTCACCGATCCTCGATGAGACCGATTGGGCAAATGCCATTCCGGTTACTTACGGTATTCCCGCTCCCAGCGTGGCTGGATCGAGCGAGCAGATGAACGTTTGCGGTCTTGCCCCGGGTGAGACATACCATTTCAATGTCCGCGCTCAGGATGAGGAGCCCAACCTGGGTGGACTGTCCAACGACGCGACCGCCATCCCATCTTTGCCCACGCCTCTGGCCGTCGGGAAAGCGGATGACCGCGCCTCGAACCTGCTCTACGCCGGCACGTGGATGAATCAATCCAACTTCGGCGCATTCGCCCGGACGTTGCGGACTTCCACGCTGGTGGGCAGTTCGATGGCTTTTCTGTTTACCGGCACGGATTTTGAGTTAAGCTATCAAACCTCGAGTCAAGGAGGGGTGATGGCGATCTATATCGATGGAAATTTCATCACCAACTTGAATCAACAAAGTGCAGTGGTCCGCAACCAACAGCGCTGGAACAGTCCCGTCTTGACTGCCGGTACTCATAGCGTACAGATGATTCACCTCAGCGGTTCACGCGTGAACGTGGACGCAGTGGACGTGCGCCTGAGTGCCAACTGGCCGACGATCTCTCTCCAGCAGGTTGTAAGCGGGCTGAATAGTCCTGTACTCGTGACTCACGCCGGCGATGGAAGTGGCCGTTTGTTCGTTGTTCAACAGAGTGGACAGATCGTTATCGTGCAAGGCGGCACTGTGACTGGTACCTTCCTCGATATCTCCGCACAGATCGCAGGCAGCGGGGAGCAGGGGTTGTTGAGCGCGGCCTTCCCGCCAAACTACGAAACATCCGGCCATTTTTACGTTTTCTACACCAATCCCGCCGGTAGTCTTGTGGTTTCGCGCATTGGATTAACGGGTGATCCGGATGTGGCCGACCTCTCCAGCGAGCAGATCGTGCTGACCATTCCGCACCCCGGTGCCACCAATCACAATGGCGGACACCTTGCTTTCGGCCCGGATGGCTATCTCTACCTCTCCACGGGCGACGGAGGCGGTGGCGGCGATCCCGACGGGAACGGCCAAAATCTGAATACTCTGCTTGGCAAGATGATCCGTATTGACGTAGAGACCGGCAACCCGACCACGTACACGATCCCGTCTGGCAATCCCTTCGTCGGGGTGACAGGTGCCGATGAGATCTGGGCGTACGGCTTGCGCAATCCATGGCGTTATTCCTTCGACCGCTTGACCGGTGATCTTTACATCGGTGACGTAGGGCAAAGCGCCTGGGAAGAAGTGGACTTTCAGGCGGCTGGTTTTGCAGGCGGCGCGAATTACGGTTGGAATGTACTGGAGGGTAACCACTGCTATTCGCCCTCGGTTGGGTGCGTCACTCCCGCGAATTACGTTGCTCCTGTGGCAGAATACAGTCACTCCAATGGGTGTTCGATCACTGGTGGATACGTGTATCGTGGCTCAGTCTATCCTTCGATGCAAGGCATCTACTTTTTCTCAGATTACTGCAGTGGAAGGATCTGGGGCATGCAAAATCTGGGCGGTCCCTGGGTGACCACTCAATTGATTGATACGCCATACAACATCGCCAGCTTTGGAGAAGACGAGGCGGGCAATCTCTATGCAGTCAGCCTCGGTGGAAGCGTCTTTCTCGTGACCGCACCCTAGGTTGATCAAGGTAAAAAAACAGGCTTCGCAAGAAGCCTGTTTTTTATTTCACAGTAAATGTTTTGCGAAAAAGGTTTTCGCTCGTTCCCACGCATCCTTTGAAGCCTCTGGCTTATAGACTTTCGGGTCGCTATCGCGGAAGAAGGCGTGGCCGGAGTCTGGATAAACGATCACTTCATGCTCTACATCGATCTCATCGAGCAGGAGGTCGAATTGTTCCACTGTCCCCACCGGGATGGACACATCCGCGTCGCCAAAGAGACCAAGCACCGGCGACTGGAAACGTTTTCGCATAAGATCGAAGATCGCCTGCATTCCGCCTCCGTAGAACGTGCAGACGGCTTCAAGCGGGCGGCGGAGTCCCAGGGTGAGCGACATGCGTCCGCCGAAACAAAAACCTACACTCCCGATCTTGCCGTTACAACGCGCATCGCTTTTGAAGCCGTCATAGACGCGCGCAAGATCGTCGGGTGCACCAGGACCGTATTTTTGCACGAGTGACATCGCCGTATCGCCGTCACCGAGGGATGCGAGTTCGCCATGATACAGATCGGGGGAGAACGCCAGGTACCCTTCCGCTGCAAAACGATCCGCGATGGATTTTGTCTGCGCATCCAGTCCCCACCATTCCTGGATGACAAGCAACCCTGGCCACGGTCCAGACGTTGAAGGTTCCGCGAGGTAGCCGGTTACATTGCCGAGTGAAGTCATTTGTCCCATGAGCATCTCCTATAAAAATGATAAGTGCATTTTACCTTTTTTCATTGAAGCCTGGCGAATTTTATTGTATAAGTAAGTATCTCAATAAAAGGAGTATTCCATCATGCCTCCCACAACTTCCCGTCCCATGGCCAAAGCCTCAGTTGCTGCCGCCAAGCCTGTTACTTATACACGTTTCTCCTCCAAGCTGACCGGTTCACTCGACCAGATCAGCAAGATGATCGAAGATAACGCCAAGATGATCGACTCGATCCAGGAGGTTGCTCTCGAACTGACCAATTCTATCGGCACCTTGCACGCGCTGACCGTCAAATATGCCGGCATCGCCAATGGCATTCTGGATGCGCTGCTGCCGATCGTCAAGAGTCTGCCGATCATCCCGAAAAATGTCACGCAGATGCTTGTCAACCTGGAGAGCGTTACGCAAAAGATCATCGACAACCAGGCGTCCACTGGCAAGACCATTGCAGATGTAAACACTGGCCTGCGCACCGGCGATGTAACCAAACTGCAAAACCACGCCACGGAATTGCAGACATTGACCAAATCGATCACAGCGATCCTGCCGAAGTAATGTCTATTGCTGCAAATCGTTGTACAATAAACTTGTAGTTCGTTCACAGGCTCGTTCCGAAGGGGATGGGCCTGATTTTTTTTTTTGAGATAAGGAGTGCACATGGCTAAGCTTGTAGATATTGAGGGCGTCGGCCCGGCAAACGCAAAGAAACTGCTCAAGGCTGGTGTCCGTTCCACTGGCAGCCTGCTCAAAAAAGGGGGCACCCGCAAAGGACGTGAGGAGATCGCTGCGCTTTCAAAGATCAACAAGGATTTGATCCTGCAATGGGTCAATCACGTGGACCTGTATCGCATCAAGGGCGTTGGCTCTGAATTCGCCGACCTGCTTGAAGGGGCAGGCGTGGATACGGTGGTGGAACTGGCCAAGCGCGACCCGAAGAAACTGGTCGAGACGCTGGCAAAAGTGAGCGCCAAGGGGAACCTGACCAACCGCGTCCCGACTGAAAAGATGATCAGAAGTTGGGTGGCGCAGGCGAAAAAACTGCCTCGCGCCGTATCGTACTAGGTGAAGGAGGCGGATCCGACCCGCCTCCTTCTTGAAATTGGATGGCTTCGGCGGTTGACATTCTTTTGGGCTGCCGATATAATCCCGTCCGCTCTTCTGCCCTGGCAGGACGTTTGCCGGGGCGGATGCGTGTATACCGGCTTCCCCTCGGCCAGGCGCAGGATGAGTTTGTTCCCGCAGGGACTGAGGCGAAGTGAATCCGTGGAGAAACTATGAAATACGCGATCGTTGAAAGTGGCGGCAAGCAATTCAAAGCCGTCGAAGGCGAGACCATCGAAGTGGATCGCCTGCCGGGTAACCCCGGCGAAGACTGGCCTCTCGACAAGGTCCTCATGCTGGTGGATGGCGAATCGGTCACCATCGGCAAGCCCACCGTCAGCGGCATGGTTGTGCACACGTCTATCGTGGAGCATTTCCGTGGCGATAAGGTGGTGGCCTTCCGTTATTCCCCCAAGAAGCGTATCCGTGTTCGCCGTGGCCAACGCCACGATTACACCCGTTTGATGGTGGATGGTATCGGTGGCGCCAAGCCCGAGAAGAAGGCTGCCAAGGCCGCTCCCAAACCGAAGGTCCAGAAGGATGCGGATGACCTCGTCAAGATCGAGGGCATTGGTCCGAAAGTCGCGAAGACCTTGAACGCTGCCGGCATCACCACGTTTGCCCAGTTGGCAGAATCCAAGGTTGGAGACATCCAGGGTATTCTGACCGAAGCTGGACTCAAGATGATGAACCCCGAGTCTTGGATCGATCAGGCCAAGCTTGCTGCGGCAGGTGACTGGAAAGGCCTTGAGAAATTACAGGCGAAATTGGTTGGCGGACGCAAGGCCGCGCCCGCGAAGAAGAAATAAGTGAGGTAGTCATGGCACATAAAAAAGGTGGCGGCTCAAGCCGCAACGGACGAGACAGCAATTCCCAGCGTTTGGGCGTGAAGCGCTACGCGGGTCAGTTTGTCCTTTCGGGCAATATCCTTGTGCGCCAGCGCGGAACCCGCATCAAGCCGGGTTTGAACGTGCGCGCCGGCAAGGATGACACCCTGTTTGCGACCATCGACGGCGTGGTGATGTACGATATTTTCCACGGCGATAAGCGCGTGAACGTTGTTCCGCAGGCGGAGTAGGTCATGAAGGAAAAAATCCATCCCGAGTTTTACCAAGCCAAGGTGACTTGTGCCTCTTGCGGCACCACCTGGGTGACCGGCTCCACCCGCAAGGAATTGCGCGTGGACATTTGCTCCAATTGCCATCCTTACTTCACCGGTGAAGCCGCCCGCCTCCTCGACATTGAAGGTCAGGTGGACCGCTTCTACAAGAAGGTTAAGGCCGCTCAGAGCCACGTGGAAGAGAAGAAGGCCCGCGAGGCTGCCAAGCTTGAGCGCCCCATTTCGGAGCTCGATCTGAGCGATCGCGCCACCAATGCGTTGATCAAGGCCGGCGTCAAGAACATCCCGCAGTTCCTCGAAAAACTCGCCGCTGGCGAGGAAGCCATGCTGGCAATCGATGGCTTTGGCCGCAAGGCTTTGATCGACGCCAAGAAGAAACTGCGCGCGTTGGGCTTCGATGTTCCCGAGTCGACCGCTGCGGAATCTGCTGAGTAATTCGATCTGTTTGACCCAAACGGCGCGAGTGATCGCGCCGTTTGTTTTTTAATTGAATTGCAGGTGACAGGTTGCCAATCCGCCCTACACTTGCCCTGTAATCTCAGGTAAACTTGCGTCAGAAAACAGCCTTCACCCCGGTTACAGGTCTTCCACTGGAAGATGAAAAGGGGAAGGGTTAAGGAGAATGCATGCGCCATACCCACGGCTCAATTGAAGTGATCTGCGGTTCGATGTTTAGCGGCAAGACGGATGAGTTGATCCGCCGCCTTGTGCGCGCCACGATTGCGAAACAAAAGGTGCAGGTGTTCAAGCCTGCCATCGACGTGCGTTACGCCGTTGAGAAAGTCACATCCCATGCTGGTGCCAACTTTGAAGCAACGCCAGTAGAGAAGGCCGTAGACATTCGCTCGAAACTCGAACCGGATACCACCGTGGTTGGCATTGACGAAGCCCAGTTCATGGACTCGGATGTGGTGAATGTTGCCCGCGAACTGGCTGATAAGGGCATCCGCGTTCTCGTGGCTGGCCTGGACCAGGATTTCCGCGGCGAGCCGTTCGGGTCCATGCCTGCGCTCATGTCTTTGGCGGAAAGTGTGTCAAAGCTGCACGCCATCTGCATGGTCTGCGGGGACGAAGCCTCGCGCACGCAGAGACTGGTCAACGGCAAGCCTGCGCGCTATGACGATCCGGTTGTCATTGTCGGCGCATCCGAGTTGTACGAGGCTCGCT